>JBKQJQ010000286.1:0-11389 GCA_052147875.1 Solirubrobacteraceae bacterium
GTCGACGATCGCCCCGTGCCGAAGCGATCGCGCATGAACGGTCCTCGGCGCGATCGAGTCATAGCCCTTGCGATCGTTCAGTCCGACGGCGCCCAGATGACGAAAAGCACTCGCCGCTGACCTGCTCGCTTTCCCCGCTCTGCGGGTCTTCGGAGCCCGTCCACGACGGGCGCCCGCCTCGTAGGATGCGTAGTCATGGGAGCGCTACCACCACGCGTTCAGCGAGCTGCCCGATCCGGATGATGACCGGCGATTCATCACCCGTGCAGGCGTAATGGGCGACCACCTGATCGTCCTTCATTCGGCGGTGCGGGCCTGCGCGGGCTACAGCCGCCACGACGCTCCCTCGATTCTGTTGGACGGCTCATCACTGGCGCGCGAAACGGAGCACGGTCGTGCAATCACCGCGCAGCTGACGCGCCGCCACGGAACGCTCGAGGAGGCGATCGATGCGGCGGTCTTTGCGCTCGGCACCGCGGGGTTGTCCAAGGGCGTCCGCCGCCAGGCGCGCGCAGCGTGCGAGGACTACTTCTACAGCCGGCTCGACCTGACGCCGAACCACGAGTTGGGCGGACGGGGAGAGATCGTCGAATCGCTCGAGCTGATGCCCGAGCCGATGTACCGGGCACTGGAGGACGTCGTCGGCCTCGTCGTGGACGGCGAGTACGAGGAGCTCCACGTCGCGTCTGGCGATCGGCTCAGCGTCGAGGACCTGCGCCGCCGCGTCGAGGACGACTGCCCCGAGTCGCTGGTGCTGCCGCCGCGCGAGATCTACCAGGTCGAAGCGATCGCCAAGTCCGACGATCCGGACCTGCCGGGCTGGGTCTACTTCCTCGACCTGTGGACCGAGACCGGCCCGGCACGCCTGCACATCGAGGGCGAGCTCGAGGAGTCGGGCGAGCGGTTCACGGCGACGCTGAACGACATCCTGCCCTGATCCCCCGCCTTCCGGCACCGCTTTCGCGTCGTCGAGTTCGTGAGGCACGCGCTGGACGGACCGAATGCTCCGCAAGCCGCTGGCCGTCCCCCAGAGACACCCGACCTCGAGCTTCGATTGGCAAGATCCGAGTCGCTTCCGAGAAGTATCGAGCTGGGCGGGCCGGCATGTGAGGGCTGGAGACGCGCCGCACAACAAGGGATCGACTGCATCCTGTTAAACGCGGAAAGCCCACCCGTAAGTGGACTCTCGGCCATCAGCAGATCAGGCGGCTTTCGCGGGAAGGGGACATTCAGATGAAGGTCTCGCCCTCTGGTTGCCCTCGCTATCTGACTCTGCCAGCGTAGCGCACCCGCCTCCGAGCATCGCCTCTGGCGCCCGGACGCGTCCGCCGACACACTTACCGACCGCCTCGCAGACCGCATGGGTTGTTGCGTCTGTGCTGAGGCACGTTTTCGCAGTACGGTGCTGCCGTCGGCGCCAGGCCGGGCAGGGAGAAGGCTTAAAAGCCTTAGCGTCCGCCGCAGCGCCTTTATGTGAACGCCCGGGCGCTCGAAATCCGCTTTCCCGGGACAGCGCCGATCCAGTCGGAGGCGACCCGGACAGGCCGTTGCGGGCGTGGCTTTGCCTGTGACGGCCCGGACCCGGTCTGGCGGCGGCGCGCCGGACTAGCTGGCTGCCTGCCGGGCGGTCGTGACGTGACTCCAAAAAGAGTCTGGTTCGCGGCCGAGTGAGAACAACGCCAACCAGCGCATCCCGACGTCGCGGGCGGCGCGTGCGCGAGCGACGAGCGCGCGCCCGGTCTGGTAGTAGACGACCCGCCCGCCGGCGGTGAAGAAGGTATCGCCTTCCGCACCTTGCAGGCGGGCGCCCGCCTGCTGGCGCAAACGGTCGGCGGCGATCGTGGACAGCAGTTCGCCGGGGCCACCGCCGGCCGGCCAGCTGTAACCAAAGGCGCCGATCGCCGGCGCGACGCGCCAACGGGACACTGACGCCGCGTAGTCGAGCATCTGGCCGAACCCGGCGGCGGTCGTGATCGGGCCCGGGGGGCCGCTCGCGGAGTGCTCGTCGTAACCGGATGCGATCAGCAGGTTCGCGTATCGAGCCAGCGTCGGCCAGTCGTAGGCCTGGTCGCCTCCGTGCGCGGTGCGGCGCGGCGCATACACCGCGAGTTGCTCGTGCTGCGCGTGCAGCCTGGCCGCCACCGCACGGACGAGTGCGCTGTACGCGCCTCTCTGGCTCACCGCCAACGGTTCGATGTCAAGTGTTATGCCGGCGTAGCCGCGCTCGGCGGCCTCAGCGGCAATCGCATCAGCGATGCGGTTGCGCGCCCGGGCGTGGCCGATGACAGCACCGGGGCCGAGGCGGGCGTTGACGACCGGCCAGAGCTGGACGCCCGCGGCGCGGGCGGCGGCGGCGACCGGCTGGCTGGGCGTGCCGCTCAACGTCTGATTGGTCAGGTGCAGCTCGTACCAGTTGGGCGCGACGATGCTTATGCGCGCGCCGTACCGGCGCAGATGCTCGAGCTCGGTGCCGCCGGCCCGGGAGAGAAAGGCGAACACACGCGGCGGTGGACCGGGTTTTGCTCTCGACGACCGCCCGAGCGCGCTCGACGCCAGCGCGAGCAGCGCAACGCCGAGCAGGCAAGCCAGGACGCGGCTGCCGGCTACCACGCGCCGGTGATCAGCGGGTCGTCCCAGAGGCGCTGGTCCTCTTCACCCAGGCGCCACACGCCGACGCCACCGAGTCCGCTGGCTTGAGCGAGGCTGATGCGGTCAGCCTCCGTCGCCGCGTCGGTGAGCCACACGACGTGAGGGACGCCGGCGGCGTCGGTATAGCTGAAGGTCAGCGCGTCGGAGGTGGGGTCATAGGTGGGGGTCACACCCAAGCTGGCGGCGAGGTTCATCGCGTCGGCGTACTGGTAGCTGGAGGCGGGGTGCGCGGTGCCGCCACCGTCGGGCCAGTCCATCGCGTACAGTTGCATGCCCAGCACGTACTTGTTCTCGCGGGGCAGCGTGGCGATGTAGCTGACGACCTGCCGTACCCAGGTCATGTCATCTTGCGCCCCGGGCGCGGATGTCCCCCAGTGAATGCCCCAGCCCATCACGAACATGATGTCGACCTGGGCAGACAGGGAGTTGTAGTCAAAGAACGTGGAGCGCGGATTGTTGGGCACGTCAGCGGTCTTGGCCGAAACGCAGAGCATCAGGGTCTTGCCTTCGGCATGCAAGAGGGCGGCCAAATCGGTTACGAACGAGGTGTACTGGTTGCGGTCCTGGGCGTAGCCGGCCTCGAAGTCCAGCGTGATTCCGTCGTAGCCGTTCGTGTTCACCTGGTCCATGATGTTGTTCAACCACTGCTGGCTTAGCGTCGGGTTGTTCAGAATGCTGTCGATGACGGCGCTGCGCTGACAGTCGACGCGTGGCAGGACCTGCACTTTGCGCGCCTGCGCCCACTCGGTTATGAGCGGGTCGTTGCTCCCGGTCATGTTGGCATTCGGGTCGCAGTCGTAGTAGGTCGGCGAGACGGTGCCAATCTCCTGGTAGTGGGCCTGGAAGTCCTGGAAGCTCTGGTCGGTGGAGGCCAGCAGGAACGCGTAGACGTGCCCGGTGGTGGGGGTCGGATCGGTGGTGCGCACGCTGATCGAGGCGCTGGGATCGCTGAGGTAGCCGAGGCTGTCGACGGCAACCACCGTGAACGTGTATGTAGTGGAGGCAGCGAGGTTGGTCAGCTGCACCGATGTAGCGTGGTACTGGGCGACCGGGGTGCCGTCGCGCAGCACCCGGTAGCCGGCGATGCTTCCTCGTGCCGGCTGGCTGGGCTGCCAGGAGAGCGCCACGCTGGTATCGCTGATCGCGCCCCCCTCCAGCCCCGCGGGCGCCGGCGGCGGGGTGTGCCCGGCCCGCACTAGCACCCGCGCGCTGGGCGCAGACAACCTCCCGTTGCTGTCAACCGCGAGCACCGTGAAGCTGTAGTTGCTGTTGTTGGAGATCCGGATGGCCATCGAGGTCCGCTGTGTCTGCGCGTACACGGCGCCGTTTCGCAGCACCCGGTAGCCGATCACTCTCCCGTCGCCGCGCCTCGACCGCTGCCAGGAGATGGTCACGGTCGGGCCGGAGGCATCGGAGGCGGACGGCAGCGCGGGGGCGGTCGGCAGCCGGTAGGCGGTCGTGACCTGCAACCCTGTGGCACAGCCCGACGGACGCCCGTTGCCGGAGACGAGGCGCACCCAGAGGACGTACCGCTGGCCGATCCTGACGTTGACGCGCATCGAACGCTTGCGGGTCTGGCCGATGACCTCGCGGTCGCGAACCACTCGGTAGCGGGTGGCCTGGGGCGTGCCGCGGGCGGGCGTCCAGGTCAGCATGCCGAAGGTCTTGCCATCGGCGCGCGTGAACGTCAGCCTGGTGGGCTTCAAGCGGGCACAGGTCGAGACGTGGTGCTGGGTGGCCTTGGCTTGGTACATCGCCGGCCCAGCCGGGTCGCGAGTTGCCGCTGAGGCCAAGCTGGCGATCGCGAGCACGAGGACGACGGTGAGGGGCAGAGCGAGACGCGGCATCATTCGACCGTCACCGTCTTCGCGAGGTTGCGGGGCTGGTCGACGTTCAGGCCACGGATGCGCGCGACGTGGTAAGCGAGCAGTTGCAACGGGACGACGGCCAGCAGCGGCTGCAGTAACGCGTCGGTGTCAGGCACCCCAAACACCTGGTCGGCATACTCGGCCACCTCGGCCCGCCGCGCGCCAGCGATGGCGAGCACGTGGGCGCCTCGGGCGCGCACCTCGGCGATGTTCGACAGCAACTTCTCGAGCACCGGGGAGTCTGTCGCCACGCACACCACCGGAGTGCCGCAGGACAGAAGCGCGATGGGGCCGTGCTTCATCTCTCCGGCGGCGTACGCGTCACAGGGGATGTAGCTGACCTCCTTGAGTTTGAGCGCGCCTTCCAGAGCAATGGGCAGCCCGGCATGTCGGCCCAGGAACATGCAGAATTCGATGGCGGCCCACTGCTCAGCCGCGGCGGCCGCCCAGCCGGCGGCGCTGGCCGCGACGTCGGCGATTAGTCCGGGCAGCCGCATGAATTCGCCGGCCAGTTCGGCGGCGCGGCCGGCGGTCAGCGTGCCCCGGACCTGGCCGAGTTTGAGCGCGAAAAGCGCGAGCGCGATGACCTGCGTAGCGAACGTCTTGGTGGCCGCCACACCGATTTCGGTGCCCGCGCGAGTGAACAGCACACCGTCGGCCTCGCGGGTGGCCTGTGAGCCCATCACGTTTGTGATTACCACTACGGTCGCGCCGCGTTGGCGGGCCAGCCGCATCGCGGCGAGCGTGTCGGCGGTCTCCCCGGACTGAGTGATGCCGAGCAGCATTTCGCCGCAGCCGAGCACCGGGGTCCGGTAGCGGTACTCGGAGGCGATCTCGAGTTCGACCGGCAGGCGCGCCCATTCCTCGATCAGGTAGCGCCCCAGCAGGGCGGCGTGATAGGAGGTGCCGCAGCCGACGATGCGCACGCTCTGAAGCTCGCGCAGCTGGCGCTCGTCTAGCCGGAGGGCGTCGTCGTCGAGGATCGCGCCGTGAGCACTCAGCCGTCCGGCGAGGGTGGCGGACACCGCGGCCGGCTGTTCGTCAATCTCCTTGAGCATGAACGTTTCGTAGTTGCCTTTCTCGGCTACGTCGTGCTTCCAGTCGACGGTGGCGCTGGGGCGGCGGCGCGACTGACCGTCGGCGGCGTCGAGAAACTGCACGTCGTCGGCGGTGGCGATGACCAGGTCGCCGTTGGCGACCTCGTGCACCTCGCGGGTGTACGGGAGGAACGCGGGAATCGCGGAGGCGATGAAGTGCCCATCGTCGCCAGCACCGACCACCAGTGGGCAGTCTTGGCGGGCGGCGACCAGCAACCCGGGCTGCGCGGCGGAGATAGCCACGAACGCGTAGTGGCCCCGCAGATCGGACAGGGCACGGCGGACCGCGTCGACCAGCTCGCCGCGGTGGTGATAGGCGATGAGATGGGCGACGACCTCCGCGTCGGTCTCGGAGCGGATCGTGGCACCGTCAGCGGCCATCCGGCGGCTCAGCTCAACGTGGTTCTCGACGATGCCGTTGAGCACGATGTGGATTCGTTCGTCGCTGTCAGCGTGCGGGTGCGCGTTGGCCTCGGTCACGCGGCCATGCGTGGCCCAGCGGGTGTGTCCGATCCCGGTGGTCGGTTGGTTACTGTTGGCGCCGACGCCCGCGAGCACGAGTGCGCGATCCGCGACGGCCGCGCGGAGCGCGACGAGGTTGCCGACCGCGCGTACGGTCTGAGTGTTACCGGACTCGTCCAACAGGGCGATGCCGGCGGAGTCATAGCCGCGGTACTCGAGCTGCTCCAGTCCCGTTAGAAGCAACTCATCGGCGGGGCGCTGCCCCACGTAGCTCGTGATACCACACATGGTCTTACTCCGATTTGGTTTCGTCCGGGGTCCGAACTGCGTGGGCCGGCGCAGCCGGGTGAGTTGCGGGCCCGGCGAAAGACGCGGCCCCCGAGGTTGGGGCAGCGCCTCCGTTCGCGGACTCGGCGGGATCGTGAGCCCGCAGCCACGTGTACAGGTCCCAAGCGGTGGTTGACCGGCTCGCTTGCCAGCGCTCCTGCGGACCGCCGCCGGTGGCGGTCGTGTAGGGGGGGTTGTTGCCCGGGCTCTGCACGAACACGGTTCCAAACTGGGTCTCCATCAGGCCGAGGGTGAACGGCACGATCCGAGGGTCGTTGCCGGCGTCCTGTTGGCCGTAGTTGCCGAAGGGCACCGCGATTGCGTGCACGGGAATGCCTTGAGCGCTGAACTGGTCGGCAACCGCGAACAGGTCGCCGCCCACGCGCCGCTGATAGTCGGCAAAGCTCTCCTCGCCGGTGGAGCGCAGCCAGCGCCGCATCGCATAAAAGGGCGCCTGGTCCCCGTGCGCGTCGACCGCGATCTTCGCATGCCCCTGATAGGTCTCCGGCTGGATGTCCCAGCGTCCCGAGTGGCGCATCTCGTGCAGTTCGGTCCAGCTGAGATAAAGGGGGTTCCCGTCGAGGATGGCCCCGGTGATGACGAACATCGTCGCCCGGAAGCCTTCTCGCGCCAGGACCTTGTCGGCGCCACGGAACGAGTCCAGGAGTCCGCCGTCGAAGGTGACGAGAATGGGCCGGGCCGGGAGGCCGCTCGTCTCGCCGTGCTGGAAGCGGTCGTATTGAGCGATGCTCACGGTCTGAAACCCAGCCAGCTTCAGCGCCTGCATCTGCGCCGCGAATCCGCGCTGGCTCACCGAGAAGCCGTTGCCCTGGTTACTGATGCCGTAATAGACGAGCACGGGGATCGCCCCCGTGAAGGCGGCCAGAGGTTTGAACGCCTTCTCCTGTGCGGCGTTCAGCGGCTGCGTCGGCGCGGGGAACGCCGGGGACTCGTAGTAGCGAACAAAACTGCGGTGGTTGTTGATGACCATCGGCACCGCGACGATCAGCGGCAGCACCGAGAGCGGCAGCAGCATCGCCGACGCCGGCCGGCGTAGCTTCGCCCACGGCTTGCGCGAAAGTGCCTTCACGACGTCACCTCTCCGGGCTCGGCCGGCGACAGTCCGGCGGTTGCGGGGCGGGTGCCCCACGAGGCGGAGCGGGCGGTGGCGATCGCCCAGTAGGTCTGCCAGAGCAGAAAGGCGAGATAGAAGAAGCAGAAGATGATGCCGTACACCCACAGGGCGTCGTAGCGAGGTTTGCGCGCGGCGTAGTAGAGCCCGTAGCAGACGCTCATCGCGTAGATCCCCGTCAGGTAGAGCATCGGTGCGCCCCCGCCCGCGGCTGGCATCATGAAGATGGCATGCACCGCGACGATGGGTGCGACGAGGGGCAGCAGAATTCCGACGTACGCAGAGAAGGCCGCCAGCGGATTCTTCCTCCACATGAATGTGGCGACGATGAGTGACTCACGCGTCCAGGAGCGCTTCCACCGCAACTGCTGGCGCAAGAACTGCTTGAAGTTATTGGGCACGATGGTGTGGCTGATCGCGCGGGCCTCGTACTTGACCCTCCAGTGGCGCAACACGCAGTTAGTCAGCGAACGGTCATCGCCGAAAGTGGAGTCGCGCCCAAGAAACTTCTGGTTCTCCCACCAGGCGAGGCTTGGCATGATGGCTTCGCGCCGGTAGGCAGAAAAGCAGCCCGAACAACACGTGACAGTGTTGAACACAGACTCGGCGGCCTTGTTGACCGAGAAGGCGACGAAGTAGCGCACGGCCTGCATCTTGGTCATCCAGTTCTCGTGCACGTTGAGCACGTTCGCGTGGCCGCAGATGGCGCCGACCTTCGGGTCGTGAAAGCCCTGCACCATGATGCTCATCGCGTGCGGGTCCAGCACCGAGTCGGAGTCCACGAACGCAACAATGTCGGCTGCGGTGGCGCGGATCCCGGCCGCCATGGCCGCGCGCTTGCCCCGGTTCTGTGGGAAGTTGATGACCCGCACTCGTTCGTTTGCCGTCGCGGCGACCTTCTCCATCTCGCGCAGGGTGTTGTCGGTTGAGCCGTCGTTGACGGCGACGATCTCGAGCTTGTCGGCCGGGTAGTCGAGCTCGAGCAGCGAGCGCAGGGATACGGCGATGGCGGCCTCCTCGTTAAAACCGGGCATCACGATGGCGACGTATGGCTCGAGGCCGTGGTCCTTGCCGGATCGGTAGAACGCGCTGAAGAGGAAGCGGCTGCTGATATAGAAGACGACCACCAAGCCGTAAAGCGAGAGCAGCGGGGAGACCGAAATCATCTGCACGAACGCGCTCTTGTAGTCGAGCACCGCGGCGAGCAGCACGAGCATGTACGCGCCGGCTGCACCGCGTAGCACTGCGTCGCCCTTGTTGCCCGGCTCGGTCACAGGCGCGGCGGGCGCCGTCGCGGCGGGCGTGTCGAGCGCTCCCCGGGCGTCCGTCGCCACGCGTTCAGACTCGTCGGCGGAGTGCTTGAACTCAGCGACGTGCTCGGCCGCCGCCAGCGCGTCGGCGCGCCGCCGAGCGACATCTTCGGGTGTGCAGGACAGCAGTGCCGCCAATTGCTCGTCAGAGACCCCGTGGCGTTCGGAGAGTTCCAGTAGAGCTCGGGCGATGTCACCAGGTCGCGCCTCAAGGTTCACCGCTTCCTCGGGCACAGCCGTCTCGCGCTTTACCAGTTGGCTCTGGCGCGGGCCATAGCGGTCCCGATACCAGCGTCGGACCGCTCGGCGGATAGCCTTGCGAGTAGGCATCAGACCGTGTGCCGGCGCTTGCCGCCGGGCGTGCGGTAGGTGGCGTCAAGCACGTTCTCGCAGTCGGCGAGGAAGCTGTAGTCAAAGCCTGGGTGGACGGTGGCGACGAGCGCCAGGTCATAGTCGCCGGCCACCGGACCGGCGACGGACATCAGCCTGCCGACGCCGCGGATGTCGGCCGTATCGACGAGCGGGTCGTAGTACTCGACCTGGACGCCTTGTCCGGCCAAGTGACGGGTGATGGCCGCGGCCGGAGACTCGCGATAGTCCTCGATCCCCGGCTTGTAGGCCATTCCGACGACCAGCACCCGGGCGCCCTGGGCGGCGATCCCGCGCTCGGCCAGCGCCTCAAGAGCGCGGCCGGCGACGTCGGCGGGCCGGGCCGCGACCCGCTGCAATGCGGTGGTGGCGATGGGAACCGGAACGCCGGCCTGCGCGAGCGGCGCCAGCAGGTAGTACGGGTCCACAGGGATGCAGTGACCGCCGATGCCAGCGCCTGGGTAGTGCGCGAGAAAGCCGTAGGGCTTGGTCGCGGCTGCCTCGACGAGCTCCACGATATCCAGCCCGTAGTGCTTGGCTACGCCCGCCATTTCGTTAGCGAACGCCAGGTTCAGCGCCCGGAAGGTGTTCTCAAACAACTTCGTGGCCTCGGCCGCCTCCGCCGAGGAAACGGTGTGGATCAGCTTGACGATCGGATCGAGCACCGCCTTGGCAGCCTGCGCGCAGGCCGGGGTGACTCCTCCGAGCACCCGTGGTGTCTCCGTTTGGGAGACGGACTCGTCGCCGGGCAGGATGCGCTCAGGCGCAAACGCGATGTAGACATCCTTGCCGGCGACCAGGCCACGGTCGGCCAGCGGCTGAACGAGCTGGGTCCGCGTCGTTCCGATGTACGTGGTCGAGGTGAGAATGATGGTCTGGCCCGCACGAGCGTGCTTGACCACGGTCGCGCAGGCGGCGTGAACGGCGCGTGGGTCCGGGTTGAGCTGCTCGTCGACCGGAGTGGGCACGGCGATGATGACCGCATCCGCCTCGGCGATGCGAGCCATCACGGAGCTCAGCTGTAGGCGCCCGCTGTCGAGCGCGTCGATCAGGAGCCGGCGGTCGCGAGCCAGCAGGTCCACGCTCGCGTCGGCGATGCTCGTCAGTCGACTCTCGGAGATGTCAAGGCCGATGACCGGAAACCCGACCGCCTGCAGCGCCAGGCCGGTCGGCAAACCGACGTATCCAAGGCCGACGATCGCGACGGTGGCATGAGTGGAGTCGGCATTCGGGCGGCAACCGGCCGCCTCGGTAAGCACGGCCGCGGCCAGTTCGGCGGGCACGGCCAGGTGGTTTTGGTCAGCGGTGGCAGACATGTGGTGCGGTCCTATCTGTGCCTGTCGGACGAGCGGGCGGTAGCCGCTGCGTCTGTGTTGGTTAACGGTGAACCGACGTCCTGCTCGCGCAGGACCGCCCACTTTCCCCTGGGCGGTTGCCATCAAAGTGTGACTATCTACGTACGGAGATCAGTAGTAACTGCCCCCACGCGACCGGAGAAGTTACCGCCCGTTTGCCCCTCTGCCAAGGCTTTGGACAAATGAACGATCTGACAACTGCACCGTCTGGCCGCATCGACCAGGTCACCTTTTCGCTTTGGTTAGCTTTTGAAGTAAGTAACATCGTGTTTGGCCAACGTTTGCACTTAAAGTGAAGGTTCCTGAGTGATTGTGCTTCAGCCCAAGGTTCTTGAGTATTTGCATTAGAGCTGAAGGTTTCTGCGTAGTTGTACGTGATGTTAAGTTCCTGAGCGTTTGCACTTGCGGTGAAGCTTCCTGACTGAGACTTCGCTCAGTTCGAGGAGGCCACAATGGCTGGAGCGCGTGGCGCTACGCCATGCCGCCGAGAGCGTCATCGAGCGCGAGGCCTGGGAGTACGACAACGACGGCACCGCGTCTTGCGCGAGCGCGTCAGCAACTGGAGCGATCAGCTGATGATGTTCATACTCCGCGCGCGCCGACCGGAGGTTTACCGCGAGAACCTGCACGCCAATCACGTCGGCAACATCGCCCACCTGGTCACGGTCTCGCTGATCGGCGGCGCGCAACCGTCGCGATTGCATGGACTGCCAACGCACCAACTCCAGTCTCTCGTTCACACGACGTTCACACCAGCATCACAGGTCGGCGCCAGCAGCGCTCGACAGCCGGACTGCCCGACGTCGCGAGAGCGTCACGA
>JBKQJQ010000287.1:0-2889 GCA_052147875.1 Solirubrobacteraceae bacterium
GGGTCACCGTGAAGCGCAGCCACGGCGTCCACGGAGAAGTCGTCCGGGCCACCGTAGCCGCGCTATCGGCCTCGATCAGCGCGACACCGCCGTTGCCATCGGCGAAGCCGTAGAACCCCTGGAACTCTGCACCGGCCGGCGGCTGCCACTTCGCGAGAAGCGCGAGCGACCGTCGGGCTCCCTCCTCGCCCGTCTCTTTGAACGCCCACGTCACGTGAAACAGCATCTTGGCTCCGATCCTGTTGGATGAGCGTCGAACCTACCACGTGGACCCAAGCCGATCGCATCGACCACTCGCTGTCAGCCCCGCGGCGGCCGGCCGCCGCGGGGGTGGGTCACGTACGACCTGTCAACAGCGCTCGCGCGCGCCGCAGCACGCGACGAATGGCGCCCTGCGTGTCGGCGCGATCGACATCAGGATGGCGCTCCGCGTAACGGGCGGCCTCAGCCTCTATCTCGTGCTGACGCTCCTGGGCGACGTCGGCTTCGAGTGGGTTTGGCCCGAAAGGTGGGAACGACATGTCAAATTGCTCCGTGACCGCTGTTACCAAGGATATCTCCCGTCTGCCTTCGGCAGGTTGTCTCTGAGTCGCTACAGTCGCGACCGCGACCAGCGATGAACGTCGCGCCGACCGATCCGCTCGCTGTCCGGCTGACCACTGCCGTCGATTCCGGCGAGCTGCACCGCGTGCGGCGGCTGCCCGATCAGCGGCCCGAGCTCGCGAACGTGCGGATCGGCGGTCCGGGCGGCGGTTGGCGCACCCCCCTGCACGTCGCCACCGATTGGCCCGGGTCCTTTCCGAACGGACCAGAGGGCGCGCCGGCCTCGGAGAAGCCGACGTGAGCGAGTTCGACGATCTCGTCGCCGAAGCCCTCGCGGCACCGGTCGCGGGATGGGACTTCTCCTGGATGGACGGACGCTCGTCGACGCAGCTGCCCTCGTGGAGCTACGAGGAGATCGTGTCCGAGCACGCTGCCGCCGCCCGGGCGATGCTCGACATGGGAACCGGCGGCGGCGAGCTGCTCGCCGGCCTCGCCGCCCGTGCGCCGGTGACGGTCGCGACCGAGGCGTGGGCCCCGAACGTGCCGGTAGCAGCCGCGCGCCTGGCTCCGCTTGGGATCGCAGTCGTGCAGGTCGAGGGAGCCCCGGACAACGTCGACCAGCCGGGCGACGGCGGCGAGCTGCCATTTGACGATCAAACCTTCGACCTGGTCATCAACCGCCACGAGGCGTTTGTGGCGTCCGAGGTCGCCCGGGTGCTCGAGCCCGGCGGGACGTTCGTCACCCAGCAGGTGGATGGCGGCGCGTGGGACGACCTGCTGGCTGCGTTCGGCCTGCCCCGCCAGTACCCCGGGTCGTGGCTGGGACTCGCGACCGAGCAATGCGAGTCGGCCGGCCTGCACATCGTCGATTCGATGCGCGGCCTCGAGACGCTGCGGTTCGATGACGTCGGCGCATTGGTCTACTTTCTGCGCGTGGTCAGCTGGGCGGTGCCGGGCTTCGACCCCGACGACAGCGAAGCCGCGCTTCGGCGTGCCCACAACCGCATGCCGCTCGAGATCCGCCAGCCACGTTTCCTGCTGATTTCGGCGCTGGCCTCCTGACCGCTGACATCCGCGGAAACGCGACGGTTCAAGGCGGTCGCAGTTTTCTTACCGCAGCCGCGCGCCGTGCGCGTAGGATGCTTCCTGCACTGTTTGCCACGGGCGCACATTTGGGGGCGCCTCTAGGAGAAGGAGAAGCGCATGTCGACAGGTCCGATTGTCGCCGGCACGGATGGGTCGGCCACGGCGAGGCTCGCCATGGACAAGGCTGGTGAGCTCGCCCAGGCACTGGACGCGCCCGTTCACGTGGTCTGCGTTCCGGGAGCGATTGCCGGTTATGAGTGGCCGCAACGGATCACCGCCCAGCAGATCGTGGCTGCCGTGGCCGACCGGCTGCGGGGTCAGGGGGTCACGGTGGAAACGCATCTTCCTCAGGACCAGGGCGACGCGGCGCTGACGCTGGTAGCGGTCGCCGACTCCGTGCGTGCCCAGATGATCGTGGTCGGCAACAAGGGGATGACCGGTCTTCGCCGGCTATTGGGATCGCTGCCGAACTCCGTGTCGCACCAGGCGCGCTGCGACGTCCTAATCGTTCCCACTCAGTCGGGCTCCGTGCCCGAGTTTGGCGGCGGCGCGATCGTCGTCGGAACCGATGGCTCGAGCGGCGCGACGCTGGCCGTGAAGCAAGCGATTCGTCTCGCCAAGGGCCTGAACGGGGAGCTCCATCTCGTGTCGACGGCAAAGCCCGTCGAACCCACGCTCTCGACAGCCGCCGCCGAGGCCGCCGACCAGGGCGTCAGCGCGACCACGCACGCGCCGGACGGCGACCCGGCGGATGCGCTGCTCGGCGTGGCGGACGCGCACGACGCGGTGATGATCGTCGTTGGCACCAAAGGGATGCATTCGGATGACCGCGAGCGGTTCGGCAACATCGCGGACAAGGTCTCCCATGCGGGAACCCGCAGCGTGATGCTCGTATTCACCGGAGACACGAGCGGCGACGACGGCGCGGCGATGACGGGGGCGGTCGCCGGAGACGCGGAGGTATGACGGACCGCTAGAAGCGCGCGAATCGCCTCAGGGCTGCGCCCAGCGCATCCTTCACGCCCGGGTCGCCAAGACCGTGACGCGCGCCCGGAACCACCGTGAGCTCACAGCCCTCCCACGCCCGCGATAGTGCCCGCGGGAGATCGAGCGGACTGCTGAGGTCTGCGTCTCCGTGCACGAGCACGCCCGGGATCTCAGACAGGCGGTCAACGCAGCCCAGCAGCTCCCCGTCGCGCAGGAACCCCGCATGGCGCCAGTAGTGCGTGACCAGCCGCGCGAATCGCATCCGAAACCGAG
>JBKQJQ010000288.1:0-20359 GCA_052147875.1 Solirubrobacteraceae bacterium
AGGGCGCGCTCGTGGAACTGCCGCGAGTCGTCGTAGCGGCCCTGCTCGCGGTCGATCGAACCGAGCCGCTGCAGGGCGCTGGCCGCCGCGTAGCGATCGCCGTCGACGCCGACCAGCGTCAGCGCCCGCTGAACGTGCGCGATCGATGTCGGGTAATCGCACTGCAGAAATGCGACCTCCCCGGACTTCAGCAGGAGGTCGATCACGAGGCTCGGCGGCAGCTGCGGCTCGAGCGCCAGTCCCCGGTCGAGCCACGACCGCGCCTCGCCGTAGTACCCGTACTGGAACGCGAACGGCCATAGCGCCGAGACGAGCTCGGCCGCCTCGACCGGAGCGTTGGCGAACATCCATTGCAGCGCGTCTCGCAGGTTGCCGATCTCGAGCCCGAGCAGCCCGAGCCAGCGCACCTGATCGCTGCTCGCCAGACCGCCGCGCGCCTCGGTCCCAAGCCGGTAGAAGTACTCGGCGTGACACTTGCGCGTCGCGGATAGCTCGCCGCTGTCCCGCAGCTTTGAGAACGCGAACTCGCGCACGGCCGCCAGCAGCCGGTAGCGGAGCCCTTCGGGGCTGTCTACCAGCGCGACGAGCGAACGCTCGACGAGCAGCTGCACCAGCTCGGGAACCTGCGCTTCGGGCAGCAGCTCGTCGGCGCAGACCGCTTCGGCCGCGGCCGCCGAGAAGCTGCCACGGAAGATCGCCAGGCGCCGGAACAGGAGCTGCTCCGTTGAGTCGAGCAGCTGGTGGCTCCACTCGAGCGTGTCCCGGAGCGCGCGATCGCGCCCGCGCTCGCCAGCTCCGTTCTGGCGCTGGAGGTCGGCGCCGCGCTTGAGACGCTCGGCGATCTGGCCGACGCTGAACGTCGCGACGCGGGCCGCGACCAGCTCGATCGCGAGCGGCATCCCGTCGAGCCACAGGCAGAGCTCGGCGACCGCCTCGCGCGTCCCCGAGTAGCCGGATTGAAAGCTCCCGGCAGCCGCCTGCGCGCGCTCCATGAACAGCGCGATCGCGCCTTCGTCGTGACCGCCCTGGTCGCCGACGATGCTGCTGAAGCCCTCGACGACCAGCCCCGGCACCCGCCACACCTGCTCGCCACCGATCCCAAGCGGCTGCGCGCAGGTGACGATCACCCGCAGCGACGGGACCCGCACCAGCAGGTCTTGCACGAGCTTCGCGACGCCGAGCTCGAGTTGCTCGCAGTTGTCGAGCACCAGCAGCGACGCGCCCGCCAGCCGGCGAGCGATCGCGGCTTCGGCGTCGACCACCGGACCGCCCGGCACGACCGTAGTCGCGACCGTCTGCGCGACGAGCTCGGGGTCGGCCGTGTCGCACAGGTCGGCCCACCAGATGCCGGCGACGAAGTCAGCGCGGACGTCAGCCGCGAGCGCCGTCGCGAGGCGAGACTTGCCGGCTCCGCCGGGGCCGGTCAGCGTCAGCAGCCGCGTTCGCCAGACCAGCGAACTCAGCTCTTCTAGCGCCGCCTGGCGGCCGAACAGCCGGTTGCCCTGGGCGGGAACGTTTCCGAGCCCTATTTCGGGCTCGTCGGTCAAGCCGGCATGGCTTCCGGTTCCAACCAAGCGCTAACTCCGTGCTCTTGCTTTGGCGATGGAGACGGCCTCCGGGCCGGCCCCGAAATCGAAATTCTAGACGGCGCGCACGCCCGGGTTACCGGATCCGCCGATCGCTAACGCTGCACTCACACGAGCCGCCGCCGGCTTGGCCGTGGCGCGAACCTCACGCTGTCCCCTCCCGCCACCGTTGTACGTCGAACGGGAAATGACCCGGCTACAGTGTACGACGGTCGTCGTACCAAGGAGGCCGCACCGGATGAACCAGACCCGCGAGGAAACCGCCCACCCGCACCTGCGCGCGACGCTGCTGCTGGCGTGTCTTGCGCAGTTCATGGTGATCCTCGACGTGTCGGTGGTCAACGTCGCGCTGCCGGCGATCCGGACTGGCCTGCACTTCACGGAGGCCGACCTGCAGTGGGTCGTCAACGCGTACACGGTCACGTTCGCCGGTTTTCTGCTGCTCGGCGGCCGGGCGGCAGACCTGCTCGGCAGGCGCAAGGTGTTCGTCTCCGGGCTGACGCTGTTCGCGCTCGCTTCACTCGCCGGCGGGCTGGCGGACAGCCGGACGCTGCTGATCGCCGCTCGCGCGGTCCAGGGGCTCGGCGGCGCGGTGATCGCGCCCGCCTCGCTGTCGATCCTGACCACCACGTTCCCCGAGGGCCGCGAGCGCAACCGCGCGGTCGGCATCTGGGGCGCGATGGGTGGCGCCGGTGGTGCCGCCGGCGTGCTGCTCGGTGGGATCTTGACCGACCTGCTGAGCTGGCGCTGGATTCTGTTCATCAACGTCCCGATCGGGCTGCTTGCCGCGTTCTTCGCGCAGCGGCTGATCGCCGAGGGACGTGACCCGAACCGCGCCCGCGACTTCGACCTGCGCGGCGCGTTCAGCGCGACGCTCGGACTGTCGCTGCTGGTGCTCGGGATCGTCCGCACCGATGTCACCGGCTGGGGATCGGTCAGCACGCTCGGCCTGATCGCCGCCGGGATCGCGCTGCTGGTCGCATTCGTCGTGATCGAGGGCAAGTTCGCGCACGCGCCGTTGATGCCGCTGCGGATCTTCGCCTCGCGCACGCTGACGTCGGCCAATATCGTCGTCCTGCTGGTGGGCGGTTCGACCTTCGGGATGTGGTTCTTTCTGTCGCTCTACCTGCAGCAGGTGCTGGGTTACTCGCCGATCCGCGCCGGGCTTGCGTTCCTGCCGATGACGCTCTGCATCGTGATCGGGTCGACGCTCGCGTCGCGAGCGGTGTTCCGGATCGGAGCCAAGCCGCTGCTTCTGGCCGGGATGGCGTCGCTGACCGTCGGCCTGTTGCTGTTAACTGGGATCTCCGTCGATGGCACCTACCTGGGCGACGTGCTGGCGGGTTCGCTGCTGGTCGCGATCGGGATCGGCCTGTCGTTCGTGCCCGCGACGATTCTCGCCGTCGCGGGCGTCGCCCGCCACGAGGCCGGGCTGGCCTCGGGCTTGGTCAACACGTCGCGCCTCGTCGGCGGCGCGCTAGGGCTGGCGATCTTGGCCGCGATCGCGACCGCGAAGACCAACAACGACCTGCGAAGCGGCGCCGTCGACGGCGTCCATGCGGCGCTGACCAACGGCTTCCAACTCGCGTTCCTGGTCGCCGCAGGGTTCGCGTTCGTCGGCGGCCTGGTGGCGCTGGGGCTGCCGCGGCTCGCGCAGCGTGAGCCGACCGCCGCGGCCGAGGCCCCCAAGAACGCCGCCGTCGAGACCTCCGTCTAGCGCGCCTTGGAACGTTGAGCACCGCATAGGTGCTTCAGGTTCCAAGGCCGGCTTGGAACCGTTGAGTCCACTATGGACTGATGCGTTCCAAGGCCGGCGCGCCTCGCCCCGCGCGACCAGCGACAATGCCGCCCCGTGGCGCGCTGCTTCGTGACCCGTGATCTGCCCGGCCCGGCGCTCGATCGCCTGCGCGCGGCGCACGAGGTCGACCTGTGGCCAAGCCGCACGCCGCCGACCCCCGACGAGCTGGCTCGCGGCGCGGCCGACGCGGAGGGCCTGCTGTCGATGCTGGTCGACCGAATTGACGAGCAGTTCCTCGATCGCTGCCCGGAGCTGCGGGCGATCGCCAATTACGCGGTCGGCTACGACAACATCGACCTCGAGGCAGCGCGCGCCCGGGGAATCGCGGTCGGCAACACGCCCGACGTGCTGACCGATGCGACCGCCGACCTCGCGTTCGCGCTGCTGCTCGCCGCGGCCCGGAGCCTGACCGAGGCGGCCGCGTCGGTGCAGAACGGCGAGTGGCTGACGTGGGAGCCTGAGCGCTATCTCGGCCGCGACGTGTACGGGGCAACGCTCGGGATCATCGGCATGGGCCGTATCGGGTGCGCGGTCGCCAAGCGGGCGGCCGGATTCGAGATGGAGGTGATCCACACCGGCCGCGACGGAGTGCCGCTGCTACAGCTGCTCGCGCGCTCGGACTTCGTCTCGATCCACTGTCCGTTAACCCCCGAGACACGCCACCTGATCGATGCCGCAGCACTGCGCGAGATGAAGCCGACGGCGATCCTGATCAACACCGCGAGAGGGCCGATCGTCGATCAGCAGGCGCTGCACGAGGCGCTGGTCAACGGGACGATCGGTGGCGCCGCGCTCGACGTCACAGACCCGGAGCCGCCCCCGGTCGACGACCCGCTCCTGAGCGCGCCGAACCTGATCATCGTCCCCCACATCGGCTCGGCGACCCACTCGGCGCGTGAGCGGATGGCGACGCTTGCGGTCGACAATCTGCTTGCCGCGCTCGACGGCAAGCCGATGCCCCATCAGGTCGTCTAGCCCGGTGCGGGTTGCGGTCGTCGACATCGGCTCCAACTCGACGCGGCTGCTGATCGGCGACGTGACCGACGGTCGCGTGACCGCCGAGCTCGAGCGCCGGAGCGAGGTGACGCGGCTTGGCGCCGGCGTCGATGCCGACGGGCGTCTGCGCGACGACGCGATGGAGCGCGTGTTCGCGACGCTCGATCGCTATACGGCCCAGATCGACGAGTACCGGTGCGACGCGCGGATGGCCGTGCTGACCAGCGCCGTGCGCGATTCGGCCAACGGCGAACAGTTCGCCGATGTCGTCAGGACCCGCTACGGACTCGAGCCGCACGTCCTGACCGGCGACCAGGAGGCACGGCTGACATTCCTCGGCGCGACCAGCGAACGCGACCCGGCCGACGCGACGCCGACGCTCGTGTTCGACATCGGCGGCGGCTCGACCGAGATGGTGATCGGAACCGGCAGCGAGGTCGAGTTCCACGTCTCGACGCAGGCGGGTGTCGTGCGCCAGACCGAGCGCCATATCCACCAGGACCCGCCGACCGCCGCCGAATGCGCCGAGTTGTCGGAAGACGTGCGCGGGATTCTGGCCGCTGCCGTGCCGAGCGGTCGGCGCGGGGCCGTGCAGCACGCGATCGCGGTCGCCGGCACCGCCACATCGCTGGCCGCGATCGCGCAGGACCTCGATCCCTACGACCCCGAGCGGGTGCACGGCTTCGTGCTCGATGGTCAGCGCTGCGAGCAGATTCTCGACCGGCTCTCGAAGCTGACGCTCGCTCAGCGCCGCCACGTCGCGGGACTACACCCCGATCGTGCTCCGACGATCATCGCCGGTGTACTGATCTTCGAGGCAGTGATGAGCCTGTTCGGGCTCGAGCGGGTCGAGGTCTCCGAGCACGACATCCTGCGCGGAGCAGCGCTCGATCTCGTTTAGGACAAAAAGTATAAGTGTCCGGACGATCTATGGACGAATGTTCGATTGCTGACACTTTTGTGAGGGATCATGATGTTTGGCGGGGTGCAGGACCGCTTCTGCGATTCTCACTTCACATAGGTCCGGGCGAAGCCGCAGACATCGGCGCCTCCCGCCGTCCGGGCCATGCAATACCGGCTCGGTTTGGTACGTACCCCTGCCCGTCCCGATCGAGCCAAACCTGGATCGGAAGCCGCCCGCAAAGACTGCGGGCGGTTTTCGTGTGCTGACCCAGGCGCTGCGGCTCTGGTCGCGCGACCGCTTTCGAGCCTGGGGCTCGCTACGCCAGGTTGGACCGCCTGGGATACGCGACGGCTGGATCAGTCAACACGTTGACCAGCGCCGGTCCGCCGGCCGCAAAGGCACGTTCGAGGGCCGGCCGCAGTTGGGCCGGCTGTCGGACCAGCTCGCCGTGACACCCGAGCGCCTCGGCCAGCTTGTCGTACCGCGTCTCGGGCCGCAGCTCGGCGGCGACCGAGTAGCCGTAGATCGACTCCATCGGGTACTTCTCGAGCGCCCAGATCCCGTTGTTGCCAACCACCGCGACGACTGCGACGTCGTGGCGCGCGAGCGTGTCGAACTCGATCGCCGAGAATCCGAGCGCCCCGTCGCCGAGCAGCAGCAGGACCTGGCGCTCCGGATGCGCGAGCTTCGCGGCCAGTGCCTGCCCGGGCCCGGCGCCGAGACAGCCGAACGGGCCCGGATCGAGCCAGCAACCGGGCCGGTAGGAATCGACCACGCGCCCCGCAAACGATACGAAGTCGCCGCCGTCTCCGACCACGATCGCGTCCCGATCCAGCAGCTGCGCAAGCTCGCCGTAGATCCGCATTGGGTGCAGCGGTGCCCGCTCGTCGGCGAGCTCGGCGGCCTCACCGGCGCGCTTGGAGTCTTCGACCGCGCGCAGCGAGCGCAACCACTCATCGCGGGTCGAATGGTCTCCGCCGCTCGCTTCGTCGCGCAGCGCATCGAGCGTCGCCGGCAGCGCGCCGTACAGCCCCGCGCTGACCGGGCGCGGGTGGTCGCGCTCGGGCTCGGCGACATCGATCGCGATCAGCTCGCACTCGGGGCCGAACGCGGCGCCGAACGCGAGCCGGAAGTCGAGCGGTACCCCGATCACGAGCGCGACGTCGGCGTCGCGAAGGCCGACGCTCCGCGCGCGGGAGAAGAACAGCTCGTGGTCGGCCGGCAGGCAGCCGCGTCCGAGCCCGTTGAGGAACACCGGCACGCGCAGCTGCTCGGCAAGTGCCTGCAACTGTGTCTCGCCGCGTCCCCAGTAGAGACCGCTGCCGGCCATGATCACGGGCTGCTCGGCCTCGCGGAGCAGCGCCGCAGCGCGACTGAGCTCGACGGCCTCAGCGCCGGGGCCGCGCCACGGCTGCGGGAGCGGCCGGGACCGCTCGGGCGCAAGGGCCTCTCCGAACACGTGATCGAGCGGGAAGTCGAGGAACGTCGGGCCCGTGTGCGGTGTCAGCGAGTCGCGCATCGCCCGCTCGAGCAACTCGGGGATCTCGGCGGCGCTGTCGGCGGTCGCAGCGCGCTTGACCAGCGGCGCGACGAACGGGACGTGATCGATCTCCTGCAGCGATCCCTGCCCCCAGCGAAACGCGGGCGCGCGGCCGCCGAGCACCAGCACCGGCGAATGGTTGTCACGCGCCGACGCCATCGCGCTGATCCCATTCGTGACCCCGGGCCCGGCGGTCAGCGCGCAGACACCGAGCGAGCGCGTCACCTTCGCCCACCCCTCGGCGGCGAACGCGGCCGACTGCTCGTGGCGCACGTCGACGATCTCGATCCCCTCCGCCTGGCAGCCGTCGTAGATCGAGAACAGGTGGCCACCCGAGAGCGTGAACAGCTTCGTAACGCCGGCGGCGGCAAGCGAGCGGGCGATCAGCCGCCCGCCATGGAGCTGCGTGTCGGTCTCGGTCGCCACCGCGCTGGACGCTAACACCGCGTGCGCGGCTCAGCGCACGCGCAGCGCGTTGACGACGGCGCCGCTGAGGATGATCAGCGCCAGCAAGTAGAACCAGCCGAGCGTGATCAGGATGAAGACGATCGTCGTCCCGAACCGGGCGATCGTCGAGATGTTCGACAAATACAGCGGGAACACGTAGTCGACGATCGCGATCGCCAGCGTCGCACCGAGCGCGCCGGGCCAGACGGCGCGCCACGGCACGCTGCGGTTGGGCACCTGCAGGTAGATCACCGTCAGGCAGCCGAACAGAAGCACGATCGAGATCCCGAGCGACAGCGCGTACACGAACACCGCCACATGGGCGAGGTCGAACGGCAGGTCGGCGACGCCCGCTCGCAGGATGGTCTGCGCGGTCGGCACCGCCACGGTCGCGATCATGAACACGATCACGACCACCAGCATCGCCAGCGCGAACCGCTTCTGCTCGAGCCAGCGACGCGACGGGCAGCCGTAGATCCGCGCGAACGCCGTGTCGAGCGCGCCCCAGAATGACGAGCCGAGCCACAGGCTGACCAGCAGCGCCAGCACGCCGGTGCTGGTCGTCGAGTCGGTGATCTCGTCGAGCAGCGAGTCGAGCGTGTGCTCGGCGGTCCCGGGGAAAACCTCACGCAGATCGCCGGCAACGCTGTGCTGGATCGCCGAACTCGACAGAACCTGGCCGGCGACGAACAGACCCAGCAGCGCGATCGGGATCACACCGAGAAGCATGTTGTAGGCGACCATCGCCGACTGACCCGTGATGTTGGCGTCCCACGCGATGCGCCAGAAGCGACGTAGCGCACCGAGGATGCCCGACCGCGTGTTCAATCGGACACCGGTGCGACGCGGAGGCGCCCGCGCCCGTCAGTCAACATGCGCACAGTCTGCCAGCGGGGTATGTCAGTCAGACCCGTTCAGCCGGCGGGCGCCAGCGGCCGCGCGTGGAGCGTCGAGCGGTCGCGCATCGCGCGAACGGCTAGCAGCCCGGCCTCGCCCGCGAGCAGCCGGCCGTCGAGCTCGATCGCCGGCAGCTCCTCGATCCCGCTCGAGCGCAGCCGGGCCGCGACGGAGTGCAGCCGCCGATCGTGGCTGGGATCGCCGGCGGCCTGAAGGCAGTCGTCGAGCGGCACGCCGGCGGCGGCCGCCGCCTCGGCGAGCGTCTCGGGGTCCTCGAGGTCGAAGCCGCCGCAGAATGCGAGCCGGCTGGCGGCGAGCGCGAAACGCGGTCCGGCGCCGAGCTCGATCGCGCGGACGGTTGCCCGCAAAGCACACGGCGCGTGTCCCGGGAAGCGCTCCGGCCAGACGAGCGGCAGCCGTAGCGCGTCAGCCTGCGCCTGCGCCCGTTCGCGCACCGACCTGAAATCGAGCTCCGCGTGCAGCGCGGCCGCCGCCACCGGGACCCAGTCGGCACGCCCGATCGTCCGCTCGATCCGCTCGGCCGTCAGGTATGAGAGCGGGCACGCAACATCGAAGAAGAACGTCGGATCTGACATTGGTGCAGGCGGTTCACGCCGGGCGCGTCGCTCGTCGAGATAGATCAACTGTCCCACTGATCACTGCAACGAGCCGCCCAGCCGAAACTATCGAAAACTACCGGAACGTCCGCGACATCCGTTATGCTGGATCTCGGTAGGTGGGCTTCGTCCAAAACTGAAGGGACCGACAATTCCACACGTACCGCCCCCAAAGCGTCACCCTTACGACCAGTGGTCCCCTGATTCACGGACCCTGGATCTGGTCGGCGACAAGTGGACCCTGCTGATCATCCGCGACCTGCTTTCAGGCCCGCGGCGATTCGTCGAACTGCAGCGCGTGCTGCCCGGGATCTCGACCGAGCAGCTGCGCTCTCGCCTCAACCGGATGGTTGCGGACGGGATGCTGACCCGGCAGCGCTACCGCGAGGTGCCACCGCGGGTCGACTACGAACTGACCGAGCGCGCGCGCGAGCTTGCGCCGGTGCTAGGCGAACTCGCTCGCTGGGGTTTCGAGTGGGCATGGGGCCCGCCGCGCGAGTCCGAGAGCATCGATCCCGGCGCAGTGTTCAGGCTGATCCCGGGGCTCGTAGATCGCGACAGCACCGTCGTCGGGCGGATCGAGCTGACCGTGACCGATGGCCACGAGGGCCAGCCGCTCGCGTACATGATCACGTTCGCTGCGGGCTCGGCGTCGATCTCCGAGCACGAGACCGGTGGCGCCGACGCGCATCTGCGCGGGAGCACCGAGGCGTGGGTTCAGGCGCTGTCGCCGCTCGGCTCCAGCAACTTCCTGCGCAGCGCTGGCGACCGGACGCTGGTCGACGCGGTGCTGGCGATCTTCGCCCTCGGTGAGGGTCGTGCCGCGGCCGCCGAGAGCCCGGTAGCGGCGTCCGCCTAACCCGGCCGGGCAGGACTTACTTGTCCGAGTAGCGCGCCGCGGTGATCTGCGGGAACTTGCTCGCGTTGTTCTGCCCGATCAGGTTGTCGAGCGGCGGCGCGACCCAGCATGCCTGCTGTCCCTGGACGAACTGGGACGGCGTACCGCTGGCAGGCTTCTCGCCGTTGCCCGGTGCGCCGGTGTTGTTGCAGTCCCAGGACGGGAGCGCAAAGCTGCCCGGGTACTTGCCGCCCGCCGAGAACGACTGCGGCTCGGCGAGCCACAGCGGCGGCGGGTAGGTGTTGCCGCGGTTGTCTGCATCGCGGTTGGTCGAGAACGACAGCGTCTCGGCGCCAACCGGGCCGAACTGTCGTAGGTAGTGGCCGGTGCCACCGAACGTGTTCGTCTCGGCGGCCATGCCGGTGGCGCCGTCGGAGATGAAGTCCGAGATCAGCTGCTGGTGCAGCGATAGCCAGGTCAGGATCGGGTTCAGCTGCTCGAGGAACGGACCCAGTGAGCCGAGCAGTGGCGTGGTGCCGTTGATCACGTCGCGGATCGCGGGCAGGCCGGTGTACGAGGCGGTGATCAGCGGGCCAAGGTTCTTGAAGAATGAGTACAGGTACGGCGACAGGATCCGGACCGAGGTCAGCGTCGGCCCGAGGTTGCGGGCGACCGGCTGCAGCGCGACGATCAGCGGGTTCGTGTTCTCGGCGAACGACTGCAGCTGGGCCATTGTCAGCTTGGTCTCGTTCAGGAACGTCGGGAAAACGTGGAACGTCTGGATGATCGAGTTGTTGTTGGCGGCGGTCGTCGCGAACGTCGCCTCGGCGGACGTGATCAGGTTGCGCAGCGTTGCCTGGTTGTGTCCGATCGCGGCGAACACGGTGCCCCCGTTGCGCACCAGGTTCGTGACCGCGGTGTGCTGGATGTCGAGCACCTGCAGCAGGTCAGTCCCGTCGGCGGCGAACGTCGGCAGGTTGCCGAACACGTTCGACAGGTTCTGATCATTGCCCTTGACCACCACTGCCAGCTCCTGCTGCCACTGTCTGAACGCAGCTCTCGTGGTCGGGTCCAGAGCGTTGAAGATCGTGTCGAGCTGGACCGCGGGTAAGACATTCCCGCGCGGTAACTCGCCGCCGTCGCGCAGGTACGGGCTGCCCGGCATCCCCGGCGTCAGCTGCACGTAGGTCTCGCCGAGGATCGTCTTCTGGCGCAGGATCGCCCGCGCGTCTCTGTGGATCGGCGCGAACTTGTCGTCCATCTGGATCGTGACCAGCGTCCGGTTGCCCCGCGGGTCGAGCTGCTTGGAGATCACCTTGCCGACCGACACGCCGGCGATCCGCACATCTGCCTGGTCGGCCAGCTGGCTCGCATCGGGGAACGCGACCTCAAACCGGTAGCCCTCCGGGTTGAACGGGATCGTGCCACCGAACGACAGCCACAGGAACAGCAGCAGCCCGACGCAAGAGAGCGTGAACAGGACCATCGTGGCGATCTTGGCGATAGACGGGCTGCCGGTCTGCATCAGGGCTTGAGGATCGAGTTGAGCGCCGAGTTGGCGGCGTTGGTCGCCGACGACGCGCGGTTGGAGGAGGTCGTCGCGCTGCCGCTGGAGCTCGAGGCGCCGTTACTGGAACTCGAGGCGCCGCTACTGGAGCTCGGGCTGGTCGACGACGGAGTGGTCGAGCTCGATGCGCCCGGGGACGAGGCGGCGGGCGTGTTGGTCTCCGTGCTGCGCGAGCTCGCCGGGTGCTTGGCGAGCGCCGGCAGCAGGCTGCTGGCGGTCGACTGGGTCGGGCACAATGCCGGGTTGCTCGTGATCGGCGTCAGGTTCAGCAGTAGCGCGGAACCGGAGAGCCCGTTCGCGACCTGGTTCATCGACGCGCAACTGAGCTGCAGGAAGATCGGCCTGAAGACGCCGTTCGCGTCCTGGATCGAGAACAGCGTCCGGACCTCGTGGTCGAGCCACGCCAGCCACCACAGGTAGCCGTGCTGGCTGTTGCCCGGGCTGTAGCCGAGCATGTTGCCGAGGTGGTTGATGACGTTGAACGTCTTGCTCAGGTTCGGCGTCGCGGCCGCGAGGTTGCTAGCAGCCGGCTCGAGCTGCTTGACCAGCGGCTGGGCGGCGATCACGAACGGGCGGATCTGGTTTTTGACGATCGGCGTGCTGGGCTTGGAGAGCGCGACCAGCGCCGCGTTGGCCGACGGCAACGCCTGCGCGGCCGGCAGCAGGTTGGTCGCCGTCGGCCCCAGCACCTTCGCGAACGTCTCGACCTTCTGGAGCGTCGCTGTCGTCTGGCTGAGCGTGGCCGGCAGAAGCTTGATCGCCAGTGAGATGTTGCCGTCCTCGGACGCGAACGCCCGGAACACCTTGGCGCTCGAGTCGACCAGCTGCACGATCTGACCCTGCTTGGTGGCGAGCGCCGTGTTCAGCCGCTGCAGCGAGTTGACCAGCTGTCGCAGGTCGGCGCCGCGGACCGCGATCGCGCCGTTGACGCGTGCGAGATCGCGGTGGGTGGGCTCGTAGCGCTCGAGCACCTGGGCGAGCTCTGAACCACCCTTGCCCGCCAGACCCGCGCCGGCTCCGTTGATCAGCAGCTGCAGGTAGGCGCGCGAGTCGGCGTCGAGCGAGCCCAGGATCTCGTCGACATCGATATCCGGGAGCGTGTTCGCAACCGGGATCGTGTAGCCCGGCCGGGCGACCGGCGACGAGCCGCGGCCCGGCGACAGCTCGATGAACATGTCCTTCAGTCCGGTCTTCGGTCGTAGCAGCGCGCTCCAGTTCTGGTGGATCAACCCCTTGTATTGCGAGTCAATGTCCATCTGCACGATCGCGACGCCGTTCTTCAGCGTGACGCCGCCGACGGTGCCGATCTGGACCCCTGACACGCGCACGGACTGTCCCTGGCCGGGAGTCACGGCCTGCGCCGTCGAGAACTCGGCGTTGATCGTGAACGGCGAGGACTGGATGAACGGTAGACGCAGCCCCTCGTGATTGAGGATGTAGCCGGCGACCACGACCGACAGCAACAGCAGCGCAATGATCGCCGTGAAGTCGACCGCGTGGTTCTTGATAGCGCGCCTCATCGTTACGGCAGGTTCTTGGGGACGTTGACCTTGAGCCCGTCGGCCTTGGCCGACGACTCGACGACGCTCAGCGCCTGCTTTACCTCGGCATTGCGCTTGGCGAGCGGGACCGACGCCAGCGAGGTGTTGATCTGCTGCAGCGGCGGGCTCTGTGGCGCCGCGAGGTTGGTGATCGCCGGCTGCGTCTCACACGGGACCGTCTCCTTGTACGGCGGGCGCTGGCCACCGGGCGGCGCCGTCGGCTGCGCGCCCTCGAGCTGCTCGAGCGATTGACCGAACAGCCCCGGCGACAGCGAGTAGGTGAACGTGCCGCCGTTCAGCAGCACGCGGATGTAGGGGCCGTTGGCGTCGAAGTTGCGCGACTCGCCCGCCAAACCCGGCAGGTAATCGACGGCCTCGACGTACACCTTGCGCGGCGGGAAGCCGTTGGAGGCGTTGAAGTTGTTGTCCGGGACCGTCAGCTGCGACCACGGGTAGATCACGTTGGCAACGCAGCTTGAGGCGGGCCGGACCTGATTCTTCATCAGCGGGATCGTCTCGTTGGTCAGCTTCGCGAGCGACGGGATCGTCTTGCTCAGACTGTTGGCCAGCCCCTGCAGCTCCGACGGCTGCACCAGCAGCCGCAGCTGGGTGATGAACGGCAGGCTCGCGTCGATCGTCGGTCCGGTCGACTCGACGCCCGGGATCAGCGCCACGGCGAGCTTCTCGAGCGGCGGGAAGGCGGCGTTGAGCGCGTTGAAGGCTGGAATCGCCGCTGACAGCGTCCGCGGCAGCTGAACAACCGTGTTGCTCAGCGCCACGTTCTCGCGCGCGAACGCTCCGGCGGTCGTGTTGAAGTCCGTGATCAGGTTCTGGAGCGTCTGCGGGTGGGCGTTGAGCGCGCCGGCCGTCGTTCCCTGCGCGACGAGGTAGTTGGAGAGATCGTTGGGCTGGATTCCGAGCGCGTCGTGCGCAACCAGGGCCGAGTACTGATAGGCCGGCAGCCAGTACTGGACGCTGCGGTTGAACGACGGCGCCGAGTCGTAGACCGCCTTGCCGTACTGCTGAAGCAGCGTCTGCAGGTTCTGGCGCGTGCTGGCCTGGAGGCTGGTCAGCACCTGATCGAGCTGCACCGGCTCGATGCCCTGCTGGATCGGGAACGTGTGGCCGCTCGGCGCGTCGGGGGCGCTCGGCGTTCCGGGGCTGAGGTCGACGAAGAAGTTGCCCTCGAGGAAGATCCGCGGCCGGATCGCGAACGTCGCATCTGTGTGGATCGGCAGGCCGTTGCTGTTGATCGTCATCGTCACGTCGGCGGCCTGGCACGCGACCGGGTTCTTTGATGCCGACTGGCACCCGGGCACGGTTGAGACGCCCGCGACCTCGCCGACGTCGACGCCGGCGATCCGGACGAAAGAGCCCGGCTGAAGCCCGTTCGCGTTCGAGAAGACGGCGTGGATCGTGTACGGGCTCGCGAACGGATTGGCGAACTTGGTGTACGCGCCGTACGACAACGCGACGACCAGAATGATCCCGATCGCGCCGGCTGTGAACTTGCTGATTCCCTTTCCGCGGCGTCCTTTGCGTTTCATCGTCAGTTGTTCCCCGGTACGCTCGGAAGCTGGGGTCCGGTCTGCGGGTTGCGGCTGAACGTCTCGCCCTTCGGAACGCGCGGCTGGCCGGCGAACGTCGGCCCCTGGTTGCCGGGCGTGTGCGCGTCGGTGGCAAGGTCGCGGCCCTGCGGGTCGTAGTAGTTGAGCTTCTTGACGAAGCCGCGCTGCCCGGTCTCGCAATCGGCGAGGCCGTTTGTCGCGACCGCGGCTCCGTATGCCTGCGAGTGCAGGTACTCGTTGCCCCCGGTGGTCAGCGAGTCGCTGCCGCCACCGTCGACCGGCGCCGTCGCCCCGGCCTGGCCGACGTTATTGGGCTGCGCTGAGTTGGCGAGATTGATCAAGGCGCGCTGGGCATTGCCAAAGCCGGTCGGCTGAGACACCAGGTCCGAGATGTAGGTCCAGAAGTAGTTCCAGTCGTCGCACACGGTCTGGTACGGGCCGAGGTAGCGGACCATCGGGTTGAGCGTCGTCACCGTGCTGGTCAGGCCGTTGATCGCGATGTTGGTCCCCGGAGCGAGCGACAGGTTCTTGAGCGCGTCCAGCACCTGCTGGAGGTTTGCGTTCAGAGCCGGGGTGCGGGCGAGCGTTTTGGTCCCGATCTCGATCGCCGAGTTGATAGTCGGCAGCGCCTGCTTGAGCTCGAACGTCGCGGGCGCCAACAGGTTGCCGAGCGTCGTCAGGTTGGCGAGGAACGGTTGCTGGACCTTGAGCGACTGGGTCGAGACCTGCTCGGTCGAGGGGGTCTCCTTGATCGTCTGCTCGAGGTCGCTCGGGCTGTGCGAGATCGCCTCGAAGGTCGTCGCAAGCTTCGTGAACAGTTCGGCGTTGGTCTGGGCGACCGGAGCGATGGCCCCCATCACCCGCTCGAGCGAGCGCAAGAACCGCGTCAGCCCGGTGCTCGGGTTGGCGAGGTTGGCGGCGACCGGCCGCAGGTAGAGGAACAGCCGCGGGAGGCTCGCGATCGTGTCGTTGAGCGCCGAGCCGCGCCCGGCGAGCGCGTTGCCGAACCCGACCAGGTTGTCCTGGACCGCGGTCCGCGTCTTGGCGTCGAACATCTGGAAGAGGTCCTCGAACTGGACCGGGACGCTCGTCTGCGTGATTGGCATCGTGCCGCCGTCGGCGTAGACCCGCTTCGAGGTGCCGCGGTGCAGGTCTACGTACTTGAGCCCGAGGACCGACCGGGGACGGATCGCGGCGGTCGAGTCGATCGGCACCTTGCCGGTGCTCTGGTTGAGCTGCAGCGTCAGCTGAGCGGCGACCTGCCCGGTGGGCAGCACGATCGGGTTCAGCGCCGAGACGACGCCGATCCGGTAGCCGCCCTCGCTGACCTCGTCGCCCGGAACGAGATCGGAACCGCTGGCGATGTTGACCTTCAGCTCGCGCGTGGGGACGAACGGGAGTCCGTTGTTCGCGTTGTAGGCGAGGAACACGGCGACCAGCACCACGAGCACGGTCATCGCGCCAACGAGCACTGGGTTGGCGAGCGCCGACTGCTGGCGGCGCCTGCCACGACCGTTGGCACCCGGCGACGATGGCGCTGGAGGGGGTGTGTTGCGGGTCAAGGTCACGGCGCGAGCAGGTAGTTGAGGAGTTGTTGTGCCTGGCTGGAGGTGACGCCCGACCCGGACGACTGGCCGGACGCCTTGGAGACGATCTGGCCGATCGTGTTCTGCGCGCTCGAGCTGGAGTTCGAGGAGTGCGAGGATGAGTCGCTCGATGCGGCGCTGCTGCTGGACGCCGCCGCCGGCGTGGTCGAGTCCTCGAGGCGCGCGGCGCTGGTCTTCGGGCCCTTCTGGCCAGGCGGTGCACCGCCCGGGTCCGGCACCTGGGCGCTCGGGTCAGTCGGGTCGGGCTCGTTGACGCCCGGCTGGTTGGGACCGAGCCACGAGTAGCACTGGCGGTACTTGGAGCCGTAGGCTTTGAGCGCCATCGCGACCGTCGCCGGCGTTGCGTACGGCGAGCACATCGTGCTGTAGAAGCCGTCGACCGCCAGCACGTGCCCGAACGGCCCGTAGGTGTTGACAGCCAGCGCCTGGTTGAACACATAACCGAGCAATGCCTGCAGCCCGCTGAAGCCCTTGCCGCCCGGGCTGCGCGAATCGCGCTCGACCGCGTTGGTCTGCGTGTCGAGACTCGCGAGCACGATCGCCAGGTTCTGCGCCAGCTCCGGGGTCGGCTGCGCGAACTTGTTCAGATCCGTGACCGTCGGCAGCGCCGCCTCGACCGCGGTCTTGCCGGTCACCGATGCCTGACCGAGCGACTTGATCGCCGGGATCGCCGAGTGCGAGAAAGCCGGCAGGTTGGTGAAGAACCGGTCCAGCTCGCCCGACGACTCGTTCAGGTTCTCGAGCACCGGCGTGTTGGCGACGACGGTCTTCTCGAGCTCGGCCATCGCCGGACGCAGCTGCTCGAGCAGCGGCGGCAGGTACTTGACCGACAGCCGCAGGTTGTTGTCCTGGGTCGCGGTCGCGGTCGCAGTCCGGTTGGCCATCTCGACAAACCGCTCGACCTGCGAGCTGTTGTTGGCGAGCGCGGTGATCACGCTGTTGGAATCGCGCGTCAGGTCCTGGAGCGTCGTCGAGTCGTTGGCCAGCAGGTTGAGCACGGCGTCGGTCTCGGTAAGCGCGGGAACCGCCCGTCGCAGCGCGGCCTGGAGGTCATCGGACCGGGCGGCAGCCGCGGCGCCGAGCTCGTTGACGATCAGCGTGAAGCGCTCGCGATACGGCAGCCGCATCACGTCCTGAACCAGATCGGCGGGGATCGTCGACTGCGTGTGGGTGACCGGGATCGTGCTGCCGGGCTTCAGCACCGGGCTGGGGCTGGTCCCTGGGTCGCAGTCGATGAAGTACTCGCCGATCAGCGATTCGGGCCGGGACTGGCAGAAGGCGTTCTGGTGGAACTGTCCAAAGCCGTCGCGGGTCACGCTCACGGTGACGACCGCGTACAGGGACTTCTTGTCGAGATTGATCGCGCTGATCGTCCCCGCGGGGACGCCGGCGACCTTGAAGTCGGCCCCGGTCACGAGCCCGAACGCGTTGTCGAGCTGGATCTTGTAGGTGCCCTGGGCGCTGCCGCTCGAAGCCCCCCCGGCCAGCACCATGAATGCGCCGACGGCGAGCAGGATCGCGGCGCTCACCAGGGCCCGCTTCATGAGCCGGACGGCACCTCGCTCGGGTTACACGGGTACCCGCTCTCCGGGTAGTAGACGGCGCCGCGCTCCATCGAGCCCGGGCAGCGGTCGCCCTGCCCGGTGGTCAGCGCGCCGCCCTGGCCGTTCTCCCCGAACGCAAGCGCCTCGCGCAGCGCCGGGTCGGCGAACGCCGGCAGGATGTTGAGCGCGCCGTTGGAGATCGAGCCGACGCCGACGACCGGCGCGACGCGGCTTGAGCCGCCGTTCGCATCCTCGGTGCCTGGGTGCGAGTAGCCCTCGAACCAGCCGGTCAGATCGACCGCGTATGGCCGGTCGGTAGCGAGCTCGGGAGTCGAGTCGTTGAGCGCCGTGATCGACTGCGGAAACGCCCCCGGCCGGACCTTGCCGTTGGCCTTGATGTTGTTGACCGTGGCATTGGCGAGCGGCACCCCGAGCCGGGTCAGATCGGTCAGGTCGTTGTTGGGACCGGGCTTGTAGACGACCTCGGACAGATCCTTGACGGTCGGAACTGAGTCCTCGGCAAGCGGGCGCAGCTGGAGCAGCAGCTTCTCGAGCTTCGGCGCGACCGGCTTTGTGGCGTTGACCAGCGGGGTCAGCGTGTTGAGCGCGGTCCGAAGGTTGACGAACGTCGTATTGGCCAGCCGCATGAACGGCGGCAGATCACGCAGCGCAGCGCCGAGGCTGTCGCGTTCGGCGGCCAGCGCCTGGGTCGTCGTCGACAGATGTTGGATCAGCCCACTGAGGGCGGCGCTGCGTTGAGCCACCGTCGTCACCAGGCCGCTGGTCTTGACGATGAACTTTGTGAAGTTGCTGGAGTTGTTGCGGGTGATCTGGCTGAACAGGGTGCTGCTCGCCGCGACCGCCGGGTTGAGGTACTCGAGCGCCTGCTGCGCGAGCTTGCTGTTGCCCTTGAACTGCGCCGCGGAGCCGAGGAACACCTGTTGCAGGCCCTTTAGGGTCGGCGGGTTGAGCGTGTCGAAGATCTGGTCGAGATCGACCTCGCTGGTCGTGTCGTTGGCGGCGATCACGCCGTTGTTGATGATGCTGGGAGCGTTCGGCGGCCCGAGGTTCAGGGCGACGTAGCGATTGGCGATCCCCGACAGCGACAGCTCACGGATCGTCGCGGTCGTCCCCTGGCGCAGCGGCGAGTAGGCGCCGTTTGAGATCTGCAGCGTGAGCTGCGCCTGCCCCTGGGGCGTGAGCGCGATGTTCGACACGGTGCCGACCGTGTTGCCGCCCACCTCGACCAGGTCTCCCTGCACGATCTGGCTCGCGTTTTGGAAGATCGCGCGCACCTGGTAAGTGCTCCCGCTCGAGAGCAGGATTACGGCGACGGCGACGATCGCGATCGCGATCGCGGCGACCGCGGCGACGCGTCCGATCAGACTTGAGCTTCGCACCGCCGCGACCTACCCAATTGCCCTCCTCCTTGCGCGCGCGAATTGGGGGCGTACCCGCGCGTAGATGGTGCCCGAACGTACCAAGGGCCTCATTACACTGTCAATTGGGAACCTGCAGCCGCGGACGGCGTCGTTGCGGGGCTCTGAAGGGCTTGGCGGCGGGTCCCGGAGCCGCTAGCGTCTGTCCCTGCTCGCCCGGGTGGTGGAACTGGTCAGACACGGTCGCCTTAAGAGCGACTGCCCTTGTGGCATGAGGGTTCGACTCCCTCCCCGGGCACTCGCTATTGGGAGTCCTGCTCGTGATCTCGGCCAAGTAGCTGGTGCATTCGGCTCACGAATGAGCAATCATTGTCGTGAACGGGAACTTTTACGCTCTTATAGAGCGCAACTTTTGCGCTGCTACGGTGTCGAAAGCATGAAACCGGGAGTCTCGCCCAGCAGTGCCTGATGGAAGTTTCAGCACTTAAATACTCCCCTGGGATCGGCCTCCACGGCCGCTTTCCGCTGCTCCGGCTGCAGTCCGATGAGCGGCTGATTGCCTACCTGCGAAAGGGCAATCCGGCTGCCTTCGAGGTGCTGGTCGCACGTTACGAAACGCGCCTGCTGGCCTTCTGCCGGCATCTGCTCGGGTCGCGTGAGGATGCCGAGGACGTCATGCAGGAGGTGATGACGGCCGCCTTCAACGCGATCCTCGCCGACGAGCGCCCGATCAACGTCCGGCCGTGGCTGTACCGGATCGCCCGTAATCGCAGCCTCAACCACCTGCGCCGGATCCAGACGATCGGCGTCGACTCGATGGACATGCACTACTCCGAAAACGGAGCCAGCACCGCCGACAAGGTCCATGAGCGCGAGGAGTTCAGGCTGCTGGTCGGAGACATCCATGAGCTGCCCGAGACCCAGAAGACGGCGCTCGTGCTGCGCGAGATGGATGCTCTGTCCTACGAGCAGATCGCCGAGGCGATGGAGACCACGGTGCCGAGCGTCAAGTCGCTGCTCGTGCGCGCGCGCGTCTCGTTGGCCGAGGCGGCCGAGGCGCGGCTGCTGTCGTGCGAGGAGGTCCGGATCGAGCTCGGCGAGGTCGCCGAGGGGCTGCGCCGCCGGCCGAGCCCGCTGGTCCGACGACACCTGCGCTCGTGCGAGCGCTGCACGGTGTTCCGCGGCCAGCTCAAGCAGACCAACAAGGCGCTCGCGGCGCTGATGCCGATCGGCCCGCTGGTGGTGCTCCGCAAGCTGGCGCTCGCCCATCTCGGCCACTCGGCCGGGGCCGGCTCGGGTGCCACCGCGGCGGGCACGGGCGCCGCTTCTGGTGCTGCCGCTTCGGGAGCGGGTGCCGCTGCGGGAGGCACGGCGCTCGCCGGCTCCGGCGTGGCGATCGGCTCCGGCAGCTTCATCTCGACCGGTCTTGGTGCGATCGCCGCCAAGGCAGCCGCCGGCATCGCTGCCGCGGCAATCGTCACGGCGGGCGCCGTCGAGGCGGGTCACGGCACGCGGCGGTTCCACCACCAC
>JBKQJQ010000289.1:0-4301 GCA_052147875.1 Solirubrobacteraceae bacterium
TGCAGATGGTGTTCCGCCCCCGCATCGCGCTCGACCCATACAGCACCGGGATCCCCGGCGTGTACATCTGCTCCGCGGCCACCCCACCCGGCGCCGGCGCCCACGGCATGTGCGGCTACAACGCCGCACTGTCGGCACTAAAGCGGATCGACCACGACCCTCGCACGCCGATTGCAGCGGCCGGAAGCCGCCCGGTGGTTGCCCGGGAGGGGACGACTCCGGGCATCCCGTCGCGACTGACGTAGCGCGCCGCGGCGGTAAACGTTGATGGGGTGGCCGCGAAATGATTCGGCAATGACACCCCAAGCCACAACCGAAGACGCACCGCCCGCCGTTCACCCTCCCCCGTCTGGGCCTCTGCACCGGTGGATCCTCCCGATGAGGTCACCGAAGCCGATCAACCCAGCGCTCCTCAAACATGCCGCGCAGCGAGAGGAGTTCGCCCAGAACCGAATCGCGGACGCGATCACCGCATTCGCTGGTTCGATGGCGTTCGTGTACATCCACATAGTCTGGTTCGCCTGTTGGATCGGGCTGGGCGTCGAGCACTACCCGTTCGGCCTGCTCACGATGATCGTCTCGCTGGAGGCGATCTTCCTCTCGACCTTCGTGATGATCAGCCAGAACCGCGCTGACACAAAGCGGCAAGTCCTTGCCGACCAGCAGTGGAGGACGGTTCAGCAGGAGGACGATCAGAACGAGCAGCTGCTCAGTCTCACGAGACAGATCCTCTCGCTGACCCAGGAGGTCCGGGGCTACGCCGGCCTCGCCAAAGACAACCACGAGCAGAACGAGCGGTTGCTCGACATGTCCCGGCGTGCCCTGGCGCTGACCATGGAAGTCCACGCCGGAACAACCGGCGATCTTCGGACTTCTGGCTCTGACCCGAGTGCCGCCCCCGATCAGAAGAAAGACGACGGGTGACCGGATCGGCCGTACCGAAGACGAAGTTGATCCTCGCCCTCCGCCCTACCGCGTGTCTCGGATACGCCAAAAGAAACCGCCGCGTGACGCTCACCCCGAGCGTGACGCGGCGGTCATACCACGAGCGGGCTACTCGACGGCTGCCCGGTCGGGCCGCTTACCGTCCTGAATTGCGGCCCAGATCAGCAACGTGAACGCGGCCACACACGCGAACGAGCTCATCTCACCGAGCACGATCGCTCCTACTGGCACGCCGAGCATGGCGCTCACCGTGGCGATCCCACCGGCAAGCGCAAAGATCACGATCGTGGCTATCGAACACGTGGCAAAACGCTGGTCTGAGTTCATCTCACCCTCCTGAGCGGGGCATCGAGTCGTTAGTTCGCGGCCCGGCGACGGCTAGTCGTCCAGTCACCGGTATCGCTCGACGGCCAACGTACGGCGGTCAACATCGACCTTCCATAGGCGCCTGCACCAAACGACCGAGACACGGCTAGCGCAGCGCCCCAAGCCACGCTCGTAGCCGCCTACGCACCCTCCCCAATGTGAGAACCCCGTCTTCCGCGACGATGCCGGAATGGAAATGTCCTAGCGCTCCCGAGGCGATCGTGAAAAACGAATGGCCGCTGCCGGAATGTCTCATGGTCAATTCCTTTCCCGGTTCTCATGCGTTCGTCAATCATGAGCCCCGCCAGCGATGTAGGACAGATGTGACTAGCTCCTAAGAACTTCGCTCAACCACCGGCTTCGGGGGCTCAGCGGGTTTTCTTCCAGTTGGAGTGCTTACTCACCAGAGGCAAGCCCGCGCGGCTATCGTGGTCAGTAGCTGAAGACGGTCGCGCTATCGCCGATCCATTCCCACAGCGGCGTGGCTCCGGCGAGGCGTGCGTTGTCGACGATCGCCTGGTCGTCGAGTTTGCGGGCGTTGAAGCAAATCGGGCAGACCATCAGGCTGCCGCCGGCGGCGGCGTACTGCTGGAACAAGCGGGAGACGGGTGGTGACCCGGCCACCTCGACGGCGTCGGCGTATCCGGGCAGCGCGAGCCGGACCGCCTCCTTGGTCAGGAACATGATCACTTGCTTGCCGGTGGCAAGCGCGGCCGTGCCGACGAGGAATGCGAGCGTGACCCGGTCGGCGTCCTCGTGCCCTGAGGTCAGGTTCACCACGACCTTGTGCCCGTTGGTCGTTGCGGTTTCCATCCTTCTCCTCCTAACGACGATTGACTCTCGCGTCGACAGTAAGGAGGGGCCCTTCCTCGGACCTTCCTCGAAGCTTCCCTGCGAAGCTCTTGGTCAGACGAGTGCGGACAGGGCGGCGCGAGCCCGGGCCTCGTTGAGGACCTGTCCGGCGTGGGCGAACCCGGCGACCGCGTCGGCCAAGGCCGCCGCCGCGGCATCACGACTGCCCTCGGCGGTCAGAACGGCCGCCCGCGCCTCCGCCAGCGCCGCAGTCCTCGGGCCTTGCACCCACAGAGGTTTCGTGCCTTCGGCCCGCGCAAGGAAGGATCGAGCACGAGCAAGATCCCCTGCCCTCGCATACCCGATCGCCGCCGCGATGTAGAGCCCGGCCGGGCAGAAGATGCAGGCGGGTGCGTGGTCGAGAAACGACTCAGCCTCTTCCACCACGGCCACCGCCTCCGGTGGCGCTCCCGCGGCACGCACCATGACCTCGTAGACGAGATACAAAAGGTGAAAACCGATAGGCGAAAAACGCGCGAGTTCCAGCGATTCTGCAAGCAACCGGCGAGCGCTCGCGCGGTCGCCAAGCTCCAGTGTCGTCTCGGCAAGCCGAAGGAGCGCGAACGACTCCCCACCGGCGGCACCCGCCAGCCGGCTCAGTGCGACCGCCTCACGCAACTGTGCTTCGGCGCTCTGCAGCTGGCCAGTGAGCAGCTCGATCTCACCCAGCAGCGTGGCTGCGAATGCCTGTCCGCGCCGCGCCCCTGAGGAATCGGCGGCGGCGCGAAGGTCGCGCGCGAAGGTCGCGAGCTCATCGTACGGCCGGCCACTGAGCAATACGTACTCGCTGACGCACAGGTGAGCATCAAATACGCTCCCGGCGAGCTCGGGCAGATGGCTTGTGTTCTGGAGCGCGAAACCGACATCGCCGATCCACTCATCGCTACTGTGCGCGAGCAGAACCTCGAGCTGCGTCGCTTCGAAGCGTTCGGGACCCAGCCCCGCCGCTTCCATCAGTGGACGAGCCTCCTCGGCCGCTCGTCTGACGCCCTCGAGATTGCCAGCACACCACTCGACAAAGCCGCGTGTAAGCGCACGCCGAGCACAGTCAACCGGCAACGTCGCCTCGGCGGCGTCAAGCACTCGCACGGCTGACGCGAGATCCCCGGCTACCAGGTACGCCCGTCCCTGCCGTATTTGCAGCGCTGGCCTCCGTTCCACGCTTGCGACCGCAAGCGCGTCGTCATACGCGGACGCGGCCTGGGGATCACCGGTGGCAAGCAGCAGCTCAGCTCGGAGCGCTAGCAGCTCCTCTACCTCGCCGCTGCCAGCGTGAGGTAAGGCTCGCTCCACGAAACCGAGCGCATCGACGTAGGCGGCCACGTTGGCCGCGTCCTGCGCGGCGCGCAGCAGCCAGGGCACCGCCTCGGCAGCCCGACCGCCGGCTATCAGATGACCGGCCACCCGCGCCGGTGCTGCGCCGGCAGAGGCCAGTCGCTGGGCCGTCTCCCGGTGGGCGGCCAAGCGCCGGTGGTCGGGAAGCGAGCGCTCGAGTGCCTCGCGCAAGAGCGGGTGGCGAAACCGGTAGGTGCCATCGCTCTCCTCAAGCACGCCAGCCGAAAGTGCCGAATCCAGCGCCGCGAACGCGTCATGCTCTTCGAGCCCGACCAGGCTGGAGAGCTCGTCGACTGTAGCTTCGCTGCCGGCGATCGCGATCCGCGCGAGCACGCCCATGAGCGTCGGCTCCAGACGCGCCAGACGGCTGTCAAGAATCTCGTAGACACGGCCTGGAACCTCGACCGCCCCCTTCGAATCCACCGTCGCCGCCAACTCCTCAGTGAAGAAAGGGTTGCCGCGCGCGAGCCCGAAGATCGCTTCGGTCGTCTCGTCGGCCAAGGGCCTATCCGATACTTGCTCCGCGATCCTCCGGGAGCCCTCGCGATCGAGCGGGGCGAGCGCGATCTCGCTCGCGACCAACCGTTGCTCAAACAGACCCAAGCGTGTCCGATCGAGCGCCGCAATCCGGGGGCGATCGCGAAACGACATCACGATCAAAAGCCGCTGATAGCGTGCCGTCCGCGCGAGGTAGTGCACGAGCTGAAGCGTCGCCTCGTCGGTGGCGTGAAGGTCATCGAGCAAAAGGACCGCTCCCCGTTCCCCGGCGGCCCGTGCGAACACCTGCGCGACGCTTGAGAAGA
>JBKQJQ010000290.1:0-12187 GCA_052147875.1 Solirubrobacteraceae bacterium
GGAGCGCAGTACACCCAAACGCGCGAGCGTGGACTGGGGCGGCAACGTGTCGTTCGCGCTCGGGCTGGTCCTGATCATGGTCGCGGTGACGTACGGCATCCGCCCCTACGGCGGGCATGCGACCGGCTGGACGAGCCCCAAGGTACTCGGGCTGCTGGGCGCCGGCGTCGCATGCCTGGTGGCGTTCGAGGCAATCGAGCAACGAATCAAAGAGCAGATGTTCCGGCTGCCACTGTTTCGCATCCGCGCGTTCACGTTCGGGACGCTGTCGACGTTCCTGTCGGCGGTCTCGCGCGGCGGGCTGATGTTCATGCTGATCATCTGGCTGCAGGGCATCTGGCTGCCGTTGCACGGGGTCGACTATGCCGACACGCCGCTGCGCGCGGGCATCTACATGCTGCCGCTGACCGTCGGGATGCTGATCGCGGGACCGACCTCGGGATACCTGTCAGACCGTTTCGGGGCGCGGCCGTTCGCGACCGGGGGCATGCTCGGGGCCGCCCTCAGCTTCGTCCTGCTGAGCCTGCTGCCGATCGACTTCGCGTTCGGAGAGTTCGCGGCGGTGCTGCTGCTGATGGGCATCTCGATGGGCATGTTCGCCTCGCCGAACCGGGCGGCCGTGATGAACAGCCTGCCGCCCCAGGACCGGGGGGCGGGGGGCGGCATGAACCAGACGTTCCAGAACTCCGCTCAGGTGCTGTCGGTCGGCATCTTCTTCTCGCTGATGATCCTCGGTCTGGCGGCTTCGCTGCCGCATACGATGTCGAGCGGGCTGGAAGCGCATGGCGTCACTCCCGCAGACGCGACCGCGATCTCGCACGCGCCGCCGGTCTCGATTCTGTTCGCGGCGTTCCTTGGCTATAACCCGATCGAGAAGCTAGCCGGTCCCCACGTGCTGCATTCGATCTCGGCTCACGCCCAGGCGGTGATCACCGGCCGCGCGTTCTTCCCGCAACTGATCTCCGAGCCGTTTCGCTCAGGCCTTCACGCCACGTTCGCGTTTGCGATCGTCGCCTGCCTGATCGCCGCGGTCGCGTCGCTGATGCGCGGTGGAAAGTTCCACTACGCCGAACCGCCGCCGGCAGTCGATAAGGAGCAGGAGTCGCGGCCGGCGCCCGCAGCCGCCTGACGAAGCGCGTTTTCACGCGGCGCGCCCGGGGTAGCGCCTCAATAGGGCCGGGCCGTCCAAGCACCAGCTAGAGCCAGGAGACTTCCATGTCGCAGTCCGTCGGAGCGTTCATGCTCGAGCGCCTCAAGCAGTGGGGCGTCACCCGCATCTATGGCTACCCGGGTGACGGGATAAACGGGCTGCTCGGAGCGTTTCACGAGTTTGAGGACGAGATCGAGTTCGTCCAGACCCGCCACGAGGAAATCGCGGCCTTCGCGGCCTGCGCACACGCCAAGTTCACCGGCGAGGTCGGGGTCTGCATGGCGACCTCCGGTCCCGGAGCGATCCATCTGATGAACGGGCTGTATGACGCGAAGCTCGATCACGCGCCGGTGGTCGCAATCGTCGGACAGCAGGCGCGGATGGCGCTTGGCTCGAACTTCCAGCAGGAGGTAGATCTGACGACGCTGTTCAAGGATGTCGCGAGCGAGTACGTCCAGGTCTGCATGGCCCCCGAGCAGGCGGCCCACCTGATCGACCGCGCGATCAGGATCGCGAAGGCGACCCGCTCGGTGACGTGCGTGATCGTGCCCAACGACATCCAGGAGGCGCAGTACTCAGAGCCGCCGCGCGCGCACGGCGCCGTTCCGTCGTCGATCGGCTTCCTCGAGCCGGTGATTCGGCCGCGCGACGAGGATCTGCGCCGAGCGGCCGACCTGCTCAACGCGGGCCAGCGGGTCGCGATGCTCATCGGGCAGGGCGCGATCGGCGCCGAGCGAGAGGTGGTCGAGGTTGCGGACCTGCTCGGTGCGGGGGTCGCCAAGGCACTCAACGGACGCGCTGCCGTTCCGGACGACCTGCCGTTCGTGACCGGGCCGATCGGGCTGCTGGGCTCGAAGCCGACCTACGACATGATGGAGGGCTGCGACACGCTGCTGATGGTCGGGTCGAGCTTCCCGTACTCGGAGTGGCTGCCGGAGTTCGGCCAGGCGCGCGGCGTTCAGGTCGACATCGACGGTCGGCTCGTGGGCATGCGGTACCCGATGGAGATCAACCTGGTCGGCGACAGCGGGGAGACGCTGCGGACGTTGGTCCCGCTGCTGCGCCGCCAGGAGGACCGCTCGTGGCGCGCGAAGATCGAGGACGACGTGCGGCGCTGGTGGGAGGTGCTAGACGCACAGGCGCACGAGTCGGCCGATCCGCTTAACCCGCAGCTGCTGTTCCACGAGCTCAGTAAGCGGCTGCCCGACCTCGCGATCCTGACCAGCGATTCGGGCTCGTCGACCGACTGGTGGGCCCGGCACATGAGGCTCCGGAGCGGGATGAAGACCGCCCTGTCGGGAACGCTGGCGACGATGTGCCCCGCGATTCCGTACGCGCTGGCGGCCAAATTCGCGTATCCCGATCGTCCGGTGATCGCGTCGATCGGCGACGGCGCCTTCCAGATGCTGGGCGTCAACGCGCTGATCGACATCGCGCGCTACCGCGATCGCTGGGCGAACCAGCAGCTGGTCGTGCTCGTGCTCCACAACGACGACCTCAACCAGGTCACCTGGGAGCAGCGCGTGATGTCCGGCGATCCGAAGCTCGAGGTCTCGCAGACGCTGCCCGACTTTCCGTACGCGCGCTACGCGGAGCTCATCGGGCTGAAGGGGATCCGGGTCGACTCGCCCGATGCGGTGGGTCCGGCCTGGGACGAGGCGCTGGGTGCCGGGCAGCCCGTCGTGATCGAGGCGATCACCGATCCGGAGGTCCCACCGCTGCCGCCCCACATCCGCTTCGAACAGGCCAAGGCGCTTGCCCAAGCGCTGCCCGGCGACCCGGCGCGCGGTCGGATCGTGCGCCAGTCGCTGAAGGGGATCGTCGACGACTTGGTTCACCGCTGAGCATGCAAGCGCTAGCTCGTAAGCGTCCGCTCCTGGCCCGACTCGCGCCGCCCCGCGGCGGGGTGGCCAGATGGCTGTGGAACCTCCGCGCCGGACGGGTCCAGAAGACGCTCGCCCTGACCGTCGCCGCGAGCGGCCTGCCGCTCGGGTTCGAGATGTACCTCGAGCACTACAAGGGGTCGTTCGGCGACATCTGGATGTGGAGCCCGATTGTGACCAGCCCGCTCGTCAGCGCCGCCGGTCTCGCCGGGGCGCGCTCGAGCACGGCGGCGCGGACCGTACTGCCGGTGGTCGGCGCCGTGTACGCGGCCAATGGGGCGATCGGAACCTACACGCACCTGCGGGGCGTCTACCGCAAGCCCGGGGGCTTCAAGGAGCCGACCTACAACCTCGTGATGGGACCGCCGCTGCTGGCGCCCGGTTCGCTGGTGCTGGTCGGAGCGATCGCGATACTCGCCGCCGTGGTCGGACGCGAGCGATGAGCGCGCCCGACTTCAGTCGCGCCGATCACCTGCCAAAGCGCGACGGCGGGGCGCCGGCGGATCCCTACCGGCTGCCTCGCCAGCGGCGCGGGCGCACGCCACAGATGCACGGTCGCTACCCCGACTACGACGTGCTCGAGCAGGCCGATCACTGGGACAAGATCACGCGCAAGCTGGTCCGCGATCGGGTTGACAATGTTCCGCCGGTGCGTTTCTTCACGCCGCGTGAGGCGGCGACCCTGGAGGTGTTGTGCGATCTGCTGACGGCCCAGGACTCGGAGCCGCGGATCCCTGTCCTCAACTTCGTCGACGAGAAGTACCACGATGGTGAGCTCGACGGCTACCAGTACGACGACATGCCCGATGACCGCGACGCCTGGCGGCTCGTTGCACGAGGTCTCGACGAGCAGGCCGCAACGCGGATGGGGGCGGCGTCGTTTGGAGAGGCCGACCATGACACCCAGGTGGCGATTGTCGATGACTTCTCAGATGGGCAGCTGGACGGCGGTGCATGGACGGAGCTGAACGTCAAGCGCGCGTTCGGCCTGGTCATGCGGGTCGTGCTCTCGTGCTTCTACTCCCACCCGTGGGCGTGGAACGAGATCGGCTTCGGCGGACCCGCGTATCCGCGCGGCTACAGCCGTTTCGGAAGCCCGCAGCTGCAGCACGCCGAGCGCGAGCCGTGGGAGGGCAGAGAGGTTTACGTCCGCGATCCGGTGTCCGGTCGGATCGAGTCACCGGCGAACAGATGAGGCTCGCAGGGAGCCTGGTCAAGGGCGCCGTCCGGATGCCCGAGGACAACGACTCGGCGTGGCTGCTGCACCCCCACAAGCGTGGGCTGCAGAACCTCGACCGGATGCGTCGCTTCGGCTCCGGAGAGCAGGTCGACCTGGTTGTCGTCGGTGCGGGCGCCGGCGGCATCACCCTCGCCCAGCGGCTTGCCCGGGCGGGGTGGAGAATCGTGATCTTGGAGAAGGGCCCGTTCTGGGATCCGGACCGCGATTGGGTCTCAGACGAAAAGGGCGCCGGACCGATCTACTGGACCGACAAGCGGATCATCTCGGGCTCAGACCCGGTCGAGATGGGCAAGAACAACTCCGGTGTCGGCGTCGGCGGCTCGATGACCCACTTCGCCGGCTATGTGCCGCGCTTTCATCCGTCCGATTTCGAGGTCCGCACGCGAGACGGTGTGGCGGTCGACTGGCCGATCTCCTACTGGGACCTGAAGCCGGCGTTGGAGCGCGTCGAGCGCGAGCTGCCGGTCGCCGGCCAGGATTGGCCGTGGGGCGACCCGCACACCTACCCTCATGCCCCGCACCCGATCTCGGGCGCGGCCGCAGTCGCGTGGCGCGGTGCCGAGGACCTCGGGATCGAGATGCGGGTCGGGCCGGTGTCGATCACCAACGGAACGTTCGGCAACCGGCCGCACTGCATCTACCGCGGCTTCTGCCTGCAGGGGTGCAAGGTCAATGCCAAGGCCAGCCCGCTGATAACCCACCTGCCCGACGCGATCGAGCATGGGGTGGAGGTCCGTGCCAACGCGATGGCCGTACGGGTCGAGGTCGACGATCAGAGCGGGCGTTGCACAGGCGTGACCTACATCAAAGACGGCGAGGAATGCTTTATCGCGGCCGACGCGGTGGCCGTCTGCGGATACGCGATCGAGACGCCGCGGCTGTTGCTGAACTCGACCAGCGCACGCCATCCGAACGGCGTCGGCAACCAGTCGGACCAGCTCGGTCGCTACGTGATGGTCCAGGGCGCGACTCAGGTCGCGGGCCGCTTTGCAGACGACCTGCGGATGTATAAGGCTCCGCCGCCCGAGGTCTCGAGCGAGCAGTTCTACGAAACGGACCCAGATCGCGGGTTCGCGCGCGGCTTCTCGATCCAGACGGTCGCGCCGCTTCCGATCGGCTGGGCCGAGCACGTGCACGGCGACGGCCACTGGGGTGCGGCGCTGCGCGAGTACATGCGCGACTACAACCACTGGACGATTCTCGGTCTCTTGTGCGAGCTGCTGCCGCAACCCGACAACCGCGTGACGCTCGCCAACGAGCACGACCAGTATGGGATGCCGATCGCCAACTTCTCGTACTCGCTATGCGAGAACGACAAGCGCAACATCGCCTTTGGCACCAAGACGATCGAACAGATCTGGGAGCACGCCGGTGCCCAGGATCAACTCAAGATCGACCGCTTCGCGCACCTCGTCGGCGGCGCGCGGATGGGCTTCTCGCCGGAGGACAGCGTCGTCGACGCCAACCACCGCGTGTGGGAGGTGCCGAACCTGTTGATCGTCGACGGCAGCGTGTTTCCGACGCAGGGAGCCGCGAACCCGGCGCTTGTGATCATGGCGCTCGCAGATCGCTGTGCGCAGCTGCTGAGGCACAAGCGGGTGGCCGCGTGACAGGGCACGCTCCGATCAGCGACGTAAAGGCCCGCGCGTACACGATCCCGACTGACGCCCCCGAGGCCGACGGAACGCTCGCCTGGGACTCGACCACGCTGGTGGTCGCGACGGCACGGGCTGCTGGGATGACGGGCCTCGGCTGGACCTACGGCCACGCCGCGATCGCGCAGCTGATCGAGACCGAGCTCGCGACGGCGGTCCACAGCCGCGACGCGCTCGACGTGCAGGCGTCCTGGGCTGCGATGGTTCACGCGATCCGCAACAACGGGCGTCCGGGGTTGAGCTCGATGGCGATCGCCGCGCTTGACGTCGCTCTCTGGGACCTGAAGGCGAAGCTGCTGGGGGTGCCCTTGAGCGCGCTGCTGGGTCGCCATCACGACGCGGTGGCGATCTACGGCAGCGGCGGCTTCATCTCCTACTCCGACGAGCGGCTCGCCGAGCAGCTGCGAGGCTGGGCTCAGGAAGGCATCCCGCGCGTGAAGATGAAGATCGGGCCCGATCCGGCGCGGGAGCGGGTCCGTGTCCGGGTCGCGCGCGAGGCGATCGGCGATGGCGTGCAGCTGTTCGTGGACGCCAACGGCGCCTACCGGACCAAGGAGGCGATCGACGTCGCCCAGCAGCTCGCCGAGTATCGGGTCTGCTGGTTCGAGGAGCCCGTCTCGTCCGACGACCTGGCCGGGCTTCACCAGGTGCGCGAGCACGTCCCGCCCGGGATGGCGATTGCCGCCGGCGAGTACGGCTACGACCTGCCGTACTTCGAGCGGATGCTCGAGGCGAAGTCAGTCGACGTCCTGCAGGCCGACGTCACCCGCTGCGCCGGCATCACCGAGCTGCTGCGGGTCGACGGACTGTGCCGCGCCCGGTCACGGCCGCTGTCGTTGCACTGCTCGCCGACGCTGCACGCGAACGTCGGCCCTGCGCTCGAGACCGTCGTTCACATGGAGTACTTCCACGACCATGTGCGAATCGAGAGGTTGCTGTTCGAGGGCGTCCCGGATCCGCGCGACGGGACCCTGCCGCCGAATGAGACGCGGCCGGGGCTGGGCGTTGAGTTTTTGTGGGCCGACGCCGAGCGGTACGCAGCGTGAGCCGACTCTTGCTGCGGAGCGCCGAGCGCTACGCAGCGTGAGCCGGCTCTGATCCCTCGCTACTGAGCTCGCGCTCGATCTGTTCGAGCGTACGGTCCTTGGTCTCAGGCACGCGGAAGATGAAGTAGATCAACGCCAGGACCCCGAACGCTGCATAGAGCCAGAACGTCCCCTGGGATGTGATCGCAGCGACCAGCGAGAGGAAGAACGACGAGACGAGGAAGTTCGCCGACCAGTTGGCGACGGTCGATATCGACATCGCCGGGCCGCGGACGCGCAGCGGGAAGATCTCGGAGATCATCAGCCAGAAGACGGGCCCGAGCCCGACAGCGAACGACGCGATATAGACGATCAGGCAGACGAGCGCCAGCCACGAGACGCTGTGCTGAAGCGATTTGCTGGCGAAGAAGATGCCGAGCACGATCAGCGAGACGATGCAACCGACGGTGCCCGTGATCAGCAGCGGCCGGCGGCCGACCCGGTCGAGGATCAGCACCGCGACGATCGTGAAGATCACGTTCGCCAGGCCAACCGACAGCGCCTGGGTGATCGCGCTGGTGGTCGCGATGCCGGTCGATTTCAGGATCGTCGGCGCGTAGTAAATGACCGTGTTGACGCCGACGAACTGCTGCGCGACCGCGAGCGCAAGTCCGACCAGAACCATCGGGCGCACGGCCGGGCTGAGAGCCTCCCGCAGGCCGCCCTCCTGATCGGCCGCCTCCTTGATCTCGCGGACCTCGTTGTCGATGTCCTCGTCGTTGTCCCGGACCCGATGCAGAACCTCACGGGCCTCGTCCTCGCGGTCATTCTTGAGCAGCCATCTGGGCGAGAACGGCTGGAAGAACATGCCGATCGCCAGCGCGGCGCCGGGAATCGCCCCTAGGCCGAGCATCCAACGCCAGTTGTCGGCCGCGCCCTTGAGCGCCCAGTTGGCGATGTAGGCCGTGAAGATGCCGCCGACGATCATCAGCTGGTTGAACGATGTGATCCCGCCGCGAATCCGCTTGGGGGCCAGTTCGGAGATGTACATCGGTACAACGAACGAGGCCGTCCCGACGGCCATACCCAGCACGAACCGGGCGACGATCAGCTCGGTCGCGGTCTGCGAGAACGCGGATCCGAGAGCGCCGACGACGTACACGGTGCCGGCGATGATCTTCGTGCGACGCCGCGACAGCGCGTCGGCCGAGAAGCCCGACAGGATCGCGCCGACCACGGCACCCACCAGGAGTGAGCCAACGAACGCCTGCTGATCGAACTTGCTCGTGGCCCCGAGGTCCTTGCCGATGAACAGCAGCGCGCCCGAGATGACACCGGTGTCATAGCCGAACAGGAAGCCGCCGAGCGCGGCGATGATCGCGAGGCGGACGACGAACCGCGATCGCCCGCTCAGCACCTCGCGAAGAAATTCCATGCCCGGGGGCTACCCTGCTGAAGCTTCTTCTGGCAGTGGTGTCCGCGCGCGGACCAAATCCGGCGCGTGCGAGCGATTGTGGAGGTGCTCAGACGCGCGCGTGCAGCGCGAACGCACCAACGAGGACGACGAACAGCAGCAGGTAGAGGCCGTACTTGCCCCAACTTGGAATTTCACCGTTCGGGTCGCGCGACATCAGGTAGCGCTCTTCTTCTCGGATGGTGCTGTTGTAGTGAGGACAGATCATTTCGGTTTCAACTCCGGTCCTTGACGGCGGGGGACTAAGTAGCTCATCGGCTACCCGGAGATAAAACGTGAGCAACATGAAGGGTTCTAAAGAATCAGGTCAGCGTCATGTTGGGGCGATCCCGGCGGGTTGCTGGCGATCGTCGTCGACCGCCCCGAGTCCCGCCAGCGACGCCAGACCATCGGTCGCGTCGACGATCTCGTCCAGCTCGGCCAGCAGGGCCGTTCGCTGCTGCGCGTCTGTCGGCTTCTGCTCGCGTTCGAAGCGCGTGTAGCTCGAGCGCAGGTCCGGCACTGCGACCGCACCGTCGGCGGGGCCATCTGCTACCGACGTGCTGATCAGCTCGAGCATTCTCGTGGCGCCGCGAGCCAGGGGCGCGAGCGCCGGTAGCGGCTGACGCTCGCGCTCATCCTGGGCGTCCAGCCGCAGCACCTGAGCGGCCTGCACGAGCCTTCGCGTCGCGGCCAGGGTTCCGTGCGTTTGTCCCGGGTCGATCCTGCGCGTCGCAGGCTCGGACTGGGAACGCGCGACCGTCGCCTCGGCATTGGTTCGTGCCAGCCGCGCGCGGCGCGACAGCGGCCGCATGTCGAGTTCGCTGAGCCGCCGCCCATCGACCAGCGCGTCGAGAACGGCGGCCAGATACGCGCGCAGCGCGTCGATCAGCTCAGCCAGTGCCTGGCGTGCGGGCATCTTCGACCAGGTGGGCCACAGCGCATATGCGAGCAGCCCGAGCGAGCTCCCGACCAGCGTGTCCAGCAGCCGCGCGCTCGCGGTCGCGAGCGTGTCGGGGCTGAGCACGTTGATCAAGAACACGACGAGCGCGGTTATGAAGCAGAAGCCAGCCGCGAAGCTCGCCGCAAATGTCGCGTACGCCGCCCACGCGAGCAGCCCGATCAGCACCACCGACGCGCCCGCCGCCGGGTGCAGGGCGACCGTGATCGCGCCCGCGAGCGCGACCCCGAGACAGGTTCCGGTCGCCCGCTCGATCCCGCGCGTGAACGTCGCGCCGAACTCGGGTCGCAGCACCGCCGCCGCCGCGACGACCATCCAATAGCTGCGCTGCAACGGGAGCTGGCGAGAGATCAGCTCGGCGGCGGCGACGACGACCGCGAGCCGGACCGCGTGGCGGCCGGCCGGAGACTGCAGCGAAGCATTCGCGCGCATCTGCTCCACGGCGTCGCGCAGACGCTGCACCGGATGGACGGCTGGCCCGTATAGCCGACGGTCGCGCAGCCCGCTGACCTCACCTGCGGCCGGCGCCAGCTCCGAGACGGCCCGGAGCTGCCCGGCCAAACCCGCGAGCCGACGCGCCAGTTGCGGCGTGGCCCAGCCTGTCGAAGGTTGTCCGCGATCGAGCGCGGATGCATCGGCGGTCAGCTGCGCCACCTGATCGCGCAGTGCGGCGGACACCTTGCGATCGCCCTCGACCGCGCGCGCCGCGAGCACCAGCGCGATTGCAGCCAGCTCCAGCGCGCGCTCGCCGGCGTCGATCGTTGGTCTGTCTGTGCCACTTGTGAGCTCGCGCCCGAGCAGAGTGTGAATCACGCTCAGGGCAACGCGCAATCGAAGCCCTTCGGCTACCAGGCTGCGCAGGGTCAAGAGCGCCGGATCGCCGAAGTACGCCAGCGGCGACAACGTTGCCGAGGCCTTATCCAGGGCCGTCCCAGCCGCCAGCGAGGAGCCGGGCCGATTTGACCGCGCGAGATCGGACAGAGCCCGGAGAGCCGTCGCCGTCGCCGCACGCTGAGCTCGCAACGGCGTCGGCCATCGCACGATGGTCAGAAACAGCACCTGTGCGCCGCCACCGGCGAGCACAAGTGCGGCGAGACCGAGGGCCTGCGGCGGCGGTTGGCTGAAACGGCCGAAGACGACGAACGCGATGATCGACTGGGTCCCGACGACACCACCGCGGTTGCCGACCACGACGAGCAGGCCCGCGACGAGCGACCACGTGCAGAGCAACACGAGGTGTAGCGCCGTCTGCGCACCGGTCACACACCCGACGAACGTCGAGGCCGACATGACGATCGCATCGGTCGCCATCAGCGCGAGCGGCGGCCGTCCACCGTTGACCCGCCAGGCGATCCCGACCAGCATCGCGCCGGCCGCCATCGTGACGCCGGCGACTGGCTGGCCGATGGCGATTCCGGTGCCGAGCACGACGGCGACCGGAATCGCCCCCAACAGTCCGGCCGTGATCGACACCAGCGAGCGATCAAAATGCGCCGCCTCGCGTACCGCGTTCGTCAGCGCAGACGCATCCGTCGCCTCGGAGTCCTGGGGCTGGGGTCTGATCGACGGCACGCTGCGACAGTAGCCCGCAACGTTTGTTAACAACGTCCACGATTTCGTGGCAGTCGATCCGGGTTAGCTCCGACCAGGCCCGTCGGAGCGTCCCGGACGGCCCAGGTCGCCGAGCCGGGTGCTCAACAGGGTCCGCGTTACTGAACCTGGAGGACTGACCGTGTGCTTGGAAACTGGCGAGCGCGGAGCCGCGGCGGGCGAATCGGCCGATGACGAGAAGCTGTTCAGACACCTGCGCCTTACGGGCGATCAGCGGACGCGCGAGGAGTTGGTACGGCGCTTTTTGCCGCTCGCTCGCAAGCTCGCGAGTCGCTACACGAATCCCTACGAGCCGTTCGAGGATCTGGTTCAGGTGGCGAGCATCGGTTTGCTGGGGGCGATCGACCGATTTGATCTGGATCGTGGGGTCGGGTTTCCGTCGTTCGCGATTCCCACGATCCTCGGGGAGTTGAAGCGCCACTTCCGCCGTACGGGCTGGTCAGCACACGTACCACGGCGAGCACAGGAGCTCGCGCTGGCGGTCGACAAGGCTGCTCGCGAGATGTCGGCGGCGACAGGCGCCTCCCCAAGCGTCGAGCAACTTGCGCACTATCTCGAGCTCGATACGGAGGACGTGCTGACGGGGCTCGATGCGGGCGAGGCTCACTACTCGGTGTCACTCGATGCGGTGGCTCCTGCGACGGCCGAGTCAGACGCCGAGCCGCTGCTCAACACCCTGGGAAGGGAAGACGATGGCTTCGGGCTGACGGAGACCGAGGTCTCGTTGGCTGCCGTGCTGAAGCATCTCCCTCAACTCGAGGCGGAGGCACTCAGCCTGCGACTCACCAGGGACCTCAAGCAGACCGAAATCGCGGATCTGCTCGGGTGCTCGCAGATGCAAGTCTCACGTCTGCTGCGGCGCGCCGCGGCAAACGTTCGCGAGCAGATGGACCCCAGCCCGGCGCCGTAATAGCGGCGGTCTGATCGCCGTCCGCTCGCGTGCTCGATGACGCGCCCCGTTGCTTTGCAACCCGCTGGCGCCCAACCGCTCGCTTGGTATTGAAACTCGTCTACGTTGAACAACCCGTCAGTCGTATCCCCGAGGCGCCGCATGAATCCCACGCAAGCAGGTCTGCCGTTGTCGGTCCAGACGCGATCGCTCGATCAAGGCCGCGTCCGGATCATCGCTGAGGGCGAGCTCGACATCGCAACCTCGCCATACCTGCGCAACCGCCTGAGCCGCGAGCTGAGGGCGGGTCATGGGGTCGA
>JBKQJQ010000291.1:0-7246 GCA_052147875.1 Solirubrobacteraceae bacterium
AGAACCCGCTGCAGGCCGCGCTCAGCGCCGCAACAAGCAGCACTCGCAGCGACCAGAAATCCGACGCCTGGTCGCCGGCCCAGGTGATGCCGACGGCGTGCTGCCCCGTCCAGCCGCTGCGGCAGAACAGCACACCGCTGTCCGGATGCACCTCGTCGAGCGCTCGCTGCAGACACTGGCGATGCATGCCGCCGAGTGCCCACGCGGCCTGCGCGCCGCTGCGCCCGTCGGCGAGCCGGACGTCGTCCGGGATGTAGTAGCCGTCGCCATCGTCGGCCTTGATGCCCTCGACGCCGAGTTCGAGCAAGCGCTTGGCCGACTCCCGCCACCAGCGCTCGGCTGCCGGGCTTGTGAAGTCGACCGGCGAGCCGGTCCCCATCCACCACTGGCCGACATACGGCTCAGCGCCCGACGGCTGCTTGACGAAGTGACCGGCCGCGGCGGCCGGGGCGTAGTTGGACGCCGGCTGGGTATGGAGGCGCTCGGACTCCGGCTGCGGCGCGATCTGCCCGTCGCGCGAGTCGAGGTTGACCCACGGCGTCACCCAGACGACCGTGCGCACCCCTTTGGCCCGCAGCATCGACACCATCTCCGGGGCGTCCGGGAACTGATGCGGGTTGAACTCCCAGGTGTTGTATTGCGTCGCCCACGGTGAGTCGAGCACGATCGCGTCGAGCGCGATCTGGTGGCGACGAAAGCCCTCGTAGTCGTCGATCACGTCATCCTGGTGCTCGTGAACGTCGCGGCTCTTCCAGAAGCCGTAGCCCCACTCGGGCAGCAGCGCCGGAAACCCGGTCAACCGGCACAGTGCGCGCAGGCGCGCGGCCGGCGTTGTCCCGCACAGCAGGCGCAGCCGCAGCGGCCCGCCGCTTGCGCGCGTCGACACGCAGATTCGGTCGCCCTCAGAATCGAACCGCGTCCCGTTGCCGTCGGTCTGGCACCAGACCGCGTAGCCGCGGCTCGACTCCAGCCACGGCGCCGGCGCGCAGTCGCCCTGCGGGATCCCGCCCTCCGCGAGCATCTCCGGCGGGCAGTCCGGACCCGTGTAGCGCCGATCGGCACCCAGCTGTACATTGCGCCCAGCCTGGTCGAGCGAGGTGTTGTGGCGCACGCCCAGTCCGACAAGGTGCTCACCTGAACGGCGATCCCAATCGAACGCCAGCCGCAGCGGCTCACGGTCGGCCTCGAGCTCGAGCTGGATCTGGTCGCCGTCGCACAGCGCCAGACCGAGGCGCGCCGTGCGGCCGCCGTAGAGGTCGACCGACAGCGTGACAGAGCTCTGGTCGCGCCAGATCACGAGCGCGTGTAGCGCGCGCTCGACGGGCGCCCGCTGCTCGCGGGCGACGACCCCCTCGGTGAACTGGATGAACTGGTCGTGGACGGTCCCGTCGGCAACCCACAGGCCGGCCGCGCGCAGTAACCGGCGGCCGTGGTGGCGAACCGTGAACGAGAACGGCCGCAGCCCGATCTCGACCCGCAGCAGCCCGCGCGCGACCACGAGCTGGTCGGCAATCGTGTTCGGCGGCACGCTGCAATGGTTCTGCAGTCCCGCCGACGAACATGCGTCCGTTCACCGAATGGTCACAGGACGAGAGCGCGTTCTTCACGGCCCCGCAGACCCCCGCGCCAATCCTTTAGACCATGAACAAACACAGTCGTGCAGACATGCACGTCCACTCGACGGCCTCCGAGCTCTCGAAGCTCGGCGTCCAGCGCTCGTTGCACCTGCCGGAGTGCGCCACGGCCCCCGAAGAGGTGTACGAACTGGCCAAGCGCCGCGGGATGGACTTCGTGACGATCACTGACCACGACACGATCGCTGGCGCGCTGACGATCGCCGATCGCGACGACCTGTTCATCTCAGAGGAGTTGACGGTCTCCTTCAAGCGCGAGCCCCAGGCTGTCCACGTCCTCTGTTATGGGATCACCCCCGCCGACCACGAGTGGCTGCAAGCCCACAACGATGACGTCGAGACCTGCGCCGCTTATCTGAGCGAGCACGAAATAACCGCCGCGCTCGCTCACCCGTTCTTCGCTGTCGGCGCGCCGCTCACGCCGCGCCACCGGCGCCGCCTGGCGCAGCTGTTCCCGATCTGGGAGACCCGCAACGGGTCGCGCGCCAAGGAGCTCAACCTGCCGGCGTTTGTGTACATCGAGACCCACGGGGGGACCGCGATCGGTGGCTCCGATGACCACGCCGGAATCGATCTCGGCCGCACGTTTACGGAGACGCCCCACGCTCACACTCCGGCCGAGTTCCTCGACCACATCCGCGCCGGCCGTGCCGCTGCTCACGGAGCCCAGGGGAGCGCGGCGAAGTGGACCCACGCGGCGATGGCGCTTGCGATCCGCAGCCTCGGCCGTGGCGATGGCATCGAGCGGCCGGACCCGGGCGCGGTGCTGAAGATCATCGAGCGCGTGATGAGCGAGGGGGAGGTCCGCACCGGCCCGGTCGCCAGCGACCTCGGATCCGAGGACGCGCGGGCGCTGCTGCGCTCGTGGCTCGCCGGGATGGAGCTCGGGTTCGATCAGCAGCAGTTGCTCCGCTCACTCCAGGACGGCGACCTCAGCCACCCCGACCTGTATCGCCGCGCTCGACGGATCCACGAACGTAAGCTTGCCAGCGCCGTCGACGACACGGCCGCGTCGCTCGCCGCGGGCAGCCTCGATCTGCCGCGGATCTCAAACGCGCTGTTCGACGCCTGCCTGCCGGCGATCCCATACGCCGCCGCGTCGGCCTTCCTCGGCCGCGAGAAGCTCAAGTTGACACGCAGCGACGGCGACCGCCCACGTGTGGCTCTGATCGCTGATGGCCTCGGTTCGATGCACGGAGTCACGCACACGATCCAGCAGATCCGAGATCGGGGCGTCCCGGGCTACGAGGTAGAGGTGATCGGCACCGACGCCGATGTCGACCGGCGCCTGAGCGCGGTCGCCGAGATCGACGTCCCGTTCTACCGCGGGATGAAGATCGGCGTGCCGACCGTCCCGGCGCTCGTCGAGGCGCTGGCCGAGGGCCGCTATGACCTCGTCCACCTCTGCTCGCCCGGCCCGGCGGGAATCGGAGCGTGGCTACTGGCCCGCGTGCTCGAGCTGCCCGTGATCGGCAGCTACCACACTGAGTTGGCCGCTTATGCCGGGCTGCGCAGCGGGATGCAGCATTACGAGGTCGTCGCCGGCATCGCCTTGCGGAAGTTCTACGGCGCCTGCGACATCGTCCTCTCGCCCAGTCCCGCCACCGACGAGCGGCTGCGCGAGCTCGGGGTCGCCGATCGGCGGATCGGACGTTGGGACCGGGGCGTCGACCTCGAGCGATTTGACCCTGCGCTGCGGACGCCCGGCCTACTCCCGGCCGGCGGGATCAACGTCCTCTACGCGGGCCGCCTGACCCGGGAGAAGGGAGTCGATCTGCTGGCCGACGCGTTCGAATCAGCCCGCCTGCGGGAGCCACGGCTGCACCTCGTGCTGGCCGGCGGCGGCCCCGAGGAGGAGGCGCTCCGAGGCCGTCTCGGCAGGCACGCGACGTTCCTCGGCTGGCTCGGCGGCGAGGATCTCGCCCGCGCCTACGCAAGCGCCGACGCGTTCATGTTCGCGAGCCGGACGGACACCTTCGGCCAGGTGATCCTCGAGGCGCAGGCGAGCGGCCTGCCGGTGATCGCCGTCGACGAGGGAGGGCCGGCGTCGCTGATCGTCGACGGCGAGACCGGGCTGCTGGCGCTCGCCGAGCCAGGCGCACTGGCGGACTCGCTGCTGACCGTCACGCAATCGCCGCTGGTCGCCGAGCGGCTCGGCAAGAGCGCGCTGGCGGTCGTGCGCGAGCGCACCTGGGAGGCCTCGCTCGAACGCCTCGCGGCCGGTTACCGATCGGCGCTACTGCGCTCGCCGGCCCCCGGCAGCGCTCGCCACGTCGCCTGACCCCGTCGCCTAGGATCACCGGCCGTGCCGCTAACGCAGGCCGTCATCCCAGTCGCCGGCATCGGCACGCGGCTGCTCCCCGCCACCCGGTCGGCGCCCAAGGAGATGCTGCCGGTGGTCGACAAGCCAATCGTCCAGTACGTCGTCGAGGAGCTCGCGCTGGCGGGGATCGAGCGAGTCCTGTTCGTCACCGGCCGGCGGAAGCGTGCGATCGAGGACCACTTCGACTACGACCCTGAGCTCGGGGCCGCCGCGGTGCCGGGCGCCGCGCTGCAGATCTCGTACACGCGGCAGCCGCGGCCGCTGGGACTCGGCGACGCGCTGCGCCACGGCGAGGCGTTCGCCGGCGCCGAGGGTGCGGTGGTGGCGCTCGGTGACGCGATTATCGAACCACCTGCTGCGGGCCAGCCCGGGATCGTCGCGCGGTTGATCGAGGCGTACGAGCTGACCGGCGCGAGCGCGGCGCTGGCCGTCACAAGAGTCGACGCCGACGACGTACAGCGCTACGGGATCGTGATCGCCAACGACGCGGGCGAGGTCGCCAGCGTGGTCGAGAAACCTAGACCGGGCGAGGTCTCGAGCCGGCTGGCGATCGCCGCCCGCTACGTACTGGGGCCGGCGGTGTTCGCGGCGCTCCGCGAGGTCGAGCCCGACGAGAGCGGCGAGGTGCAGCTCGCGCCGGCGCTCGGAAAGGTGATCGACGACGGCGGCCGGGTGGTCGCCGTCGAGCTCGCCGACGGCGAGCGCCGGCACGACATCGGCACCGTCGAGGGCTACTGCGCGGCGTTCATCGCCCACGCGCTCGCCCACCCGACGCTCGGCGCGGCGCTGCGCGCACGGGCCTCCGCGCTGCTGGCGCCCGATGACTGAACCCGCCCGCGGCGAGGCGTACGCGCGGGCGTCGCTGGCCGGCAACCCGTCGGACGGCTACGGGGGCGCGGTTCTGGCGATGACGCTCAGCGAGCAGCGGGCCCAGGTGGCCGCGCGCCCTGCATCGCAGCTCGAGATCTCGCCGCCAAGCGAGCTGGTCGCCGCGACCGTTGCGCGGTTCGCGCGCGAGTACCGGAGCCAGGCGTCGAGCACGGCCCTGCAATGGACGACGTCGATCCCGCGCGGGGTCGGCCTGGGCGGCTCGAGCGCGATCGTGATCTCGACCCTGCGAGCCCTGTGCGTCCTGCACGACGTCGAGCTCGGACCGACCGAGCTCGCCGAACTGGCGCTCGCGATCGAGCTCCACGAGCTCCAGATCGCGGCCGGGCTACAGGACCGCATCGCGCAGGCATTCGGCGGGCTGATGTTCATGGAGTTCGATCCCGCCGCTGACCGGGATCGATATCAGCGGCTCGACTCGGCCCTGGTCCCGCCACTGCTGGTTGCCTGGCGCGCGGACGCCGCCGGGGACTCGGGAGCGGTCCACGCCCCGCTCCGCGACCGGCACGCTCAGGGAGAGCCCGAGGTCGTCCAGGCGATGTCAGAGCTCGCCTCCCTGGCTCGCGGTGCCCGCGATGCGCTGCTGGCCAGCGACGCGGCCGAGTTCGGGCGCTGCGTCGATCACAGCTTCGACGCCCGGCAGCGAATCCTGGCGCTCGATCCGCGCCACATCGAGATGATCCGGTGCGCGCGAGCGTGCGGCGCCAGCGCCAATTACGCCGGCTCGGGGGGCGCGATCGTCGCGGTCTGCGCGCCGGACGGCCGCGGCCCCGTCGCCCGCGAGCTGCGGCAGCTCGGCTGCGGCACGCTGCTGATCTGACGCGGACGCCCCCGATCACTCACAGGATCGCGGGCAACCCCGGCGAACCCAACCTCAGATGGGGACCAACCGGCTCGAGTCGTTCTCCGACAGCGTGATCGCGGTCGCGATCACGCTGCTCGTACTCGGGATCACGGTCCCCAACCCAAACGCGCATCCGCATCGCAGCCTCCTCTTCGAGCTCGGGACGCACTGGCCCGACTACGCCGCGTACGCAGTCTCGTTCGTGACGATCGGGATCATCTGGATCAACCACCACGCGATGATCAACCGCCTGCGCGATGCCGATTACACGATCCTGATCCTCAACCTGCTGCTGCTGATGAGCATCGGCATCCTGCCGTTCTCGACCGACCTGATGGCCACCTACCTGCGTGACGCGAGCGGGCGCACGCTGGCCGCGGCGGTCTACGCGGGCGCGCTGCTGCTGATGTCGCTGATGTTCGCCTCGCTGAACCGGACGATCCTGCTCAAGCGGGTGCACATGATCGCCGAGGAGGTGCCGATCGAGCAACGGCGCCAGATCCTTCGGCGGTCGGTCTTAGGCCTGCTGCCGTACGCGGTCGCGGTCGTGATCGCGCCGCTGTCGGCGTATGCGACGCTCGCGATCTGCGCCGCCGTCGCCGTCTACTACACGCGCCCATTCGCGAGCGGCGCGTAGCATCGGCGCCGAGCGAACGAGGGAGACGACATGGCTGCACGCGAGCTGTTGCGCGGGCTGGTCCAGTAGTGACGGCCGAGCACGAGCTGGCGAGGGAGCTCGGGCCCGAGGCGGTGCTCCCCGGCGACACGCGCGAGTACCTGACCGACGCGACCGAGGCCAGGCAGCTCGTTGGCCATGCCGACGCGATCGCGTTGCCCGGCGACCCGCATCAGGTGGCGACCGTGATGGGCTGGTGTTACGAGCACGACGTGCCGCTGGTCCCACGTGGCGGCGGCACGGGCTTGGCCGGCGGCGCGGTCCCGGCCGGCGGCGTGGTGCTCAGCCTCGAACGGCTGCGAACGGTGCGCGCTCTCGAACCTCACCTTTGGCGAGCACACGTGGACGCCGGCGTGACGACTGCCACGCTGCACCGCCGAGCGCGCGAAGCGGGGCTGCTTTACGCGCCCGACCCGGGCGCCTCCGAGCAGTCACAGCTGGGCGGCAACATCGCCACCAACGCCGGTGGCCCGCACACCTTCAAGTACGGGGTCACCGGCAGCTGGGTGACCGGGCTCGAGCTCGCGCTGGCGCCCGGCGAGCTCGTCACGGTCGGCGGCGCGGTCCGCAAGGACGTCGCGGGTTACGACGTCAAGTCGTTGATGATCGGCTCGGAGGGGACGCTCGGTGTCGTCACGGCGGCGCGGCTGAAGCTGATCCCGGCGCCCGAGGCGCAGCTGCCGGTCGTCGCGACCTACGCCGACACCCGCGCCGGGTGCGAGGCGCTGCTGAGCGTGCTAGCCAACGGGATCGTCGCGGCCGCGATCGAATACCTCGACGGGGGGCGCTCGAGGCCGCCCCGCTGCCCTCCGTGCCGAGCTCGGGCGCGTTCATGCTGATCGCCGAGGCCGACGGCTCGACCGCCGAGGCGAAGCGCCTCC
>JBKQJQ010000292.1:0-2740 GCA_052147875.1 Solirubrobacteraceae bacterium
ATGATGGTCGCATCGGTCGCCACGGCCGTTGTCCGGACCCAGCGCCTCAGGATGGCCGGATTTCTCGAACAGCCGTCCAGGTCGGGATGCACCCAACTCCGACGAGCGCCTACACCAACGCGCGCCCGTGGCCGGCGCGACGTGATCGGCCCTCAGGCGAGCGACGATGTGATCGATGCAGGTCGTGTGCGCCTAACTGAGGATCGACGGCCCGCTCGCTGAAGTCGCCCAGGTGCACGCGGTATGGTCGCCGACTTCCGAGGACATGGGCTCGCAGGCAGGCGTCGAGGTGAGCTTGGTGTGGGCCCCTGCTTCCCTCCCGACGCGCGTCCGCGGCAGCTGGCTGACAGAGCGACATCGCTTGGCTGCTCGCTCTGCAGCAAGCGCCGCGGCGGCGTGCTTGAGGCGGACGTGGCCGTGACGGCGCGGCAGGAGCGGGCGCGATGCCGGTCGTTCTCGTCGGTCTGGGGACCGAACGCCGCGGGGCGTGTTCGAGGAGCTCATGTCTTGACGATTTGGAGCGAGCGCGCCTGCTCGACATGAGCGTAGGGTTGCGAGCGGCCAAACGCCGCTCGCTCGCGTTGCTCGCCGTCGCGGCCGCCGCGTCGGTGCCGGTGTATGGCGTGAAGATGCAGATTCCGCTCGTACTCGCGGCGATCGCGTTGCTCATCCTTGAGCGCCGGGCGCGCGCGCTGCCCCGACCGGAATATGCGCTCGCCGGCGTGTGGGTGATCGCACAGGTGGCAATCGTCGCGTCGATTGCGCTGGCCAGCGGTCCGCGGATGTACATGCTGTCGATCCTCGTCTTCCCGATGCTCGTCGCGGCGCCCATCTACCCGCGGCGCGTGGTCGCGGTAGGGGCGGTGATCACGGGCGTGGCGATGATCGCGGCCGGGTTTGCGTTCATGCCCCACACCGTCGCGACGCTTCCGCCGGTCGTCATGTTCCCGGTACTGCTGTTGGTGACGATCACGATTCTCGGTTCGCGCACCCTTTCGGCCGAAGAGGACTCGCGTCAAGCCGTCGTCGTCGACCCGCTGACCGGCCTGCTCAATCGCGCGGCGCTGCATGCCCGGGCGGCCGAGCTCTGGCCTGTCAGACCCGGGGCGGACGGCGAAGCGGCGGTCATCGTGGGGGACATCGATCACTTCAAGATGATCAACGACGAGCACGGTCACGCGTGGGGCGACGCGGTGATCGCCGAGGTGGCACAGCGACTGGCGAGTGTCGTTGCCAATCCAAGCGCGTTGTACCGCTTCGGCGGCGAGGAGTTCGTCGTGCTGCTGCGCGGTGCCGCCGCGCGTGGGGCGAGCGAGCTCGCCGAGGAGTTGCGGATCGCCGTCTGCCGCGACGCGATCGCCGGGCTGCCGGTCACGATGTCGCTCGGCGTGGCGTCGTCGGAGGTGCGCGAGCGGGAGTACGCGCGTCTGTTCGCGAGCGCCGATCGGGCGTTGTACCGCGCCAAAGCCGCCGGGCGCGACTGCGTCCGCGTCGAGGCCGCGCGGACGCAGGCGACGGTCGCGGCCGCCGAGAGCTCCGAGCGGACGGACTCCGTCCCGAGCCCAGATCGCCGCGCCGCGCCGCACGGCCCGGTGTCGGCGGCCCAGCCGACCGGCGACCTGCCCGCGGCGCGAAGTCGCCACGACGACGTGCCGCGCAACTTCGTCATCCGCACCGCAGACGAGCGGCAGCACATGCTCGACCTCAACCGGCGGCTGACGACCATCGCCAAGACGATCAACCCGCTCACCTTCGCCGTGCTCATCTGCTCCCTCCCGTGGCTCGGCTGGCGCTCTCTGGTGCCGGTCGCGATCGCCGTCGGCGTCGCGCAGGTGATCGATCGGAAACTCGTCCCCCGTCTGAGGCAGCCTGAGTACGCATCGATCTTCATCGTGACGTCCATCAACGCCTCCATCGGGCTCGGCCTCGCAATCGCAGAGCAGAGCATGCTGTTCGCGCTCCCGTTCCTGACGATCGTCATGTTCTCCAACGCGGCCGCCTTCCCGGCCCCGGCCGCGACCGTCTTGGCGGCGGCGACCGGCGCCATGATGACCGCGGTCGCGTTGCTGATCGGTGCCCATCAGGTGCTCCACAACCCAGCCATCCTCGTTTTCCCGCTCGCCATGCTCGGCGCGGTGTCCATCTTCGGCAACGCCGTCGGCGCGATCACGATGCGCCAGCGCTGGGCCGCGGCGACCGACCAACTCACGGGTCTGCTCAACCGCAACGCGCTGCACACGCGCACCGCCGAGCTCGCCCAGGGCGCAAGCGGGCGCGATCAGTCCGTTGCGCTGATCGTGGCCGACCTCGACCATTTCAAGGCGATCAACGACGAGCACGGCCACGCTTGCGGCGATCATGTGCTCGCCGGCGTCGCCGAGCGTATACAGTCCGGCGTCCGGCTGTTCGACCCGGTGTATCGGATCGGCGGAGAGGAGTTCGTCGCCCTGCTCGTCGGCGCGAGCCCCGAGCCGTCCGCCGTCGCCGAGCGCATCCGCGACGCGGTGAGGAGCGAGGCGATCGCCGGCATCCCCGTGACCGTGTCCATTGGCGTCGCCATCAGCCCCGCGGGCGAGCCATTCGACTACGAGGCCCTCTTCGCCGCGGCCGATGCCGCACTGCGGCACGCGAAGACGAGCGGCCGAGACCGGGTCCGCCAGGCCGCCGCGCCCGTGACCACGCCCCCGGTCGCCGCGTAGCAGAGGCGGCGGCGAACCGACGAAGGCGTTGACATCGCCAC
>JBKQJQ010000293.1:0-6523 GCA_052147875.1 Solirubrobacteraceae bacterium
AATCTGGGGACGGCGCAACCATCGAGTTCGCCCGCAGCAACCTCGCGATCCCATGGAGCGGCGACTACGCGAGCCTGCTCGAACTCGCCGAGGCATGCGACGTGCCCGTCCGCTGGTCGTGCCGCACAGGCGTCTGTCATACGTGCGAGACAACCCTGATCGCCGGCAATGTCGGCTACAACCCCGATCCGGTCGAACCTCCCGCCGATGGCAGCGCGCTCATCTGCTGCTCACAGCCACGCGACGACGACATAGTGCTCGACCTGTGACCGGCATAAAAGGCGCTGGCGCGCACGCGCGCCACTGAGCCGTCCGCTCAAGCCTCCGCTTCTGCGATCGCGCCTCCAAGGTCACGGCGATCATGTCGGCGGAGTCATGCGCGTCTGCGAGGGCGCGACCGGGTTGCCGATCGCATGGATCGCGTCAAGCACCTCCCTGATTCCGCCCTCGGTGTTGACGTCGAGGCGGTCAAGGATCGTCTCGGTGTCAGCGAACTCCTTTGCAGCGCGCGCGTCCGAAGCGACGGACTGCACGGTTTGGCCGACCATGATGATCGACAGGAGCACCAACTGCAGAAACGTCTGCGCGATCCACGCCACGATCACGATCACCTGCCCCGAGGTAATCGCCGCGGGAAGGCTAATCAGCGCGATCACCGCGAACAGGTAGGCGCACGCCATCGTCCCGACGCTGCGGGTGATCACGAGCGCGAGCTTGGCGTTGAACCCCTCGACCTCACCGACCGCCTCCCTGATCTCCCGCGGATCGAAGCGCACGACACGCGGCAGTTGCTCGCGGACCTTGATGGGTGCATCCATTTTCAAGCCTCCAATCGGAACGTTCCGGCATCATCGTCAACCAGAGCCTACGTTCGGGCCGCGCGATCCCGTCCAACGATCCCCGCATCGTTCGTTGGGCGGGCACCGGCAGACGCCGGCCGTGCCACGGCCTGTACTCGTTTGTGCAGGTGGTGGAGATGTGCCAGAGTCGAAGAGCCTTGGCGAGGTTCGGGAAACGACCGGTACCGCTCACTGACGAAGAGCGTCAGGCGGCGGCGGTCGATCTCGAACGAATCCAGGCCGGTGGGATCCCGCTGGGAGCGGAGCAGCGTCTGAAGCGGACCGCCGGCGAGAGTTCGGCGGTCTTCAGCAGCGACCTGAGCGTCAAGGAGTATGCGGTCGCGCAGGCCTCCGGTCTGACACCGATCGCGCAGATCATGGGCTCCTCGGTCGTCCAGCACGGGTGGCAGAACTACGGCTGGTCCGCCTATGGCGGAGGGATCAGCGAGATGCCTTCCTTCGCCAGGCCGTGGAATCTGTCGCGGGAGCGCTCATTCGACCGTCTACGCCAAGAGGCGCAGTTTGCGGGCGCCGACGCGGTAATCGGCATCGAGATGACGGCCAAGGCGTTTCTCGGGGATCCAGGCCAGGTCGAATACATCGTCTTCGGCACCGCGATGCGCGAAACCACGCTTGCGCCGCGCCGCGGTTCCGGGCCGCGGATGTGCGCGCTCTCTGGCCAGGATGTCGACAAGCTGCGTCGTATCGGGGCCGAGACGTTGGGCGTGATTGGCCACACCTCGGTGGTGTTGGCGGCACTCAGCCCGATGGCCAATCAGTCGATGCGCTCCTGGTGGGGCAACCAGGAGATGGTCGAGATCACCCAGGCGGTCTACGCGGCTCGCCAGCTCGCGATGGATGAGGTCCGCCGTCAGGCGATCGACGTCGGTGCAAACGAGATGGTCATCTCAACGCTTACACACAGCATCGATCATCATGAGTACGACCGCGGCGGGTTTGCGCAGCATTTCTTCATTGTCTCGATGCACGTGCTGGGCACCGCGATTGCCCTCGGCGCACACGAGCCTCACCCGGGCCCGTTGGGCGTGCCCGTGATGTCGATCAATCTCGGCGCATAGCTCGCCGCCACTCGAAGGAGAACATCTGATGTCGACATATGACCCGACGAGCACCGAAGGCCTCGCCGAACACGCCAGCGAGCGCTTGCGGATGAATGCGCGTGGCCTGTTCACGTCTGACCTGTCCGTGAACGAGTACCTGTGCGTGGAGAAGGCTGATTTCGAGCCGGTCGGGCTGGTGGTGGGCTCGAGCATCTACCACATCGGTTTTCAGCAGTCCAACTGGAAGGCAAGTCAGGAGATGGGCGTCCTCACCCAGGCGATGTACTCCGCGCGCGAGCTTGCGATGACCCGGATGGAGGAGGAGGCCGATCAGCTCGGGGCGGACGGCATCGTCGGAGTCCGCCTGGACATCGGCCGCTATGAGTGGGGCGCCGACATGGCGGAGTTCATAGCCATCGGGACGGCGATCAAGCACAAGGGAGGCAAGGTGCACCGCGCTCCAAACGGGCGGCCGTTCACCAGCGACCTTTCGGGTCAGGCTTTCTGGACGCTGATGCAAACCGGCAAACGGCCGGTGGGGCTGGTGATGGGCAACTGCGTCTACCACGTCGCTCACCGGGGGATGATGCAATCGATGCGCCAGACAGGTCAGAACGTGGAGCTTGAGCAGTACACCCAGGCCCTGTATGACGCGCGGGAACTCGCGATGGAGCGCATGCAGAAGGAGGCCGAGGCGATCGGTGACGGGGTTCTGGGAATCGTGGAGGTCAAACTCAACGAGAACAATCATGGCTGGGGCAGCCACGTGATCGAGTTCTTTGCTCTCGGGACCGCCGTGGTCCCCAACGAGCATGCCGAGCAAGGGCAGCAGCTGCCAGACATCACCCCGGTGATCGACATCAACGACTAACAGCTCGCGGAGCAGCTCCTAATGCGAGCATCCGGCTGCGGCGTTGACGCTCTGATGTCACGCGCGGCTGCTCGGCTCGCATTGACGCGACTCGGCGGCGACAACAATCCGTAGGAGGAGACGATGCCTGGACTTGCTGGCCGCATCTCGACACTCACCAAGGCGAAGGTCTCGCACATGCTCGATCACGCGGAGGATCCAGCGGAGACGCTCGACTACGCCTACGAGCGCCAGATCGAGGATCTGCAGAACGTGAAGAAGGGGATCGCAGATGTGGTGACGGCCAAGAAGCGGCTGCAGCTGCAGGAGGAGAACCTGCATCAGCAGGCAGACAAGCCCGACGGCCAGGCACGGGAGGCAATGTCTGCCGGGCGCGAGGACCTTGCCCGCGCAGCGATCGAACGCAAACAGATGATCGTCCAGGAGACAAGCTCTCTGGATCAACAGGTGTCAGACCTCGAGTCAGAGCAGGAGAAGCTGACCGCCGCTGAACAGCAGCTCCAGACCAAGATCGAGCAGTTCCGCTCGAAGAAGGAGGTCATCAAGGCGCAGTACTCGGCGGCCGAGGCGCAGGTGCACATCTCCGAGGCGGCCACCGGTGTCGGAGACCAGATGGCCGACGTCGGCGCCGCGATGCAGCGCGCGATCGACAAAACCGACCAAATGCAGGCGCGAGCGTCGGCGGTCGAGGAGCTGCAGGCAGCTGGCACCTTTGACGACTTGACATCGCTGGGTCCCCCGCAGGACGAGGTCGACCGCCAGCTTGACCAGCTCGACGCGAAGAGTGCCGTCGATGATGAGTTCGCCAAGCTCAAGGCCGAGGTCGGCTCCGGCGCCCCGCAGGCCGCCCTCTCCGCGGGCGAACCCGCCGCCGCAGCTGAGCCGCACCAAGAGGATGGCGGTGAGGCCTCCGGTTCAGGCTAGGGCTCGGAAAGGGGATGACCGCGGCGCCGATTGCGGGGGCGGCGGAGCGTCAGCACTACGTGCGCCGTACCGGCCTGTTCATCTGCGGTTCCCTGGCTGAGACGTTCGCCAGCCCGGCGCGGGGGAATCTCAGCGGCCGGAGCCCGGTGCGCCGTCGTGGATAGTCGTGGGAGCATGTCCGAGAGAGTCGTGGGCAAAGCACACAACGAAGGGATCTCGATGGAAGCGCATCTCAGCAGCCGTCATCGCGACACGGTCGAGAAGATTTTCCGTCAGCCGCGGAGCGGCAACATCGAGTGGCGGGAGGTGGTATCGCTGCTGGAGGCGATCGGAACCGTGACCGACGAGCACGACGGCAAGCTCAAGGTTTCGCTCGGCCCTGAGACCGAGGTGTTCCACGCACCTCATGGCAAGGATGTCGGGGTCCAGGTCGTGGTGGATCTGCGGCGAATGCTGACGCAGGCCGGCTTCGCGCCAGACGGTTCACCGGCCATCGGCGATCAACGCTCGCGGGATCACGGCGACGGTCAATGGGGCGAGCCAACCTAGGACGTTGCCACGGGGATCCCGTTGCTGATCGCGCCGCGGCTGCACCTCGCGATCGCACGACAGTAGTCACGCTCGACGGGGCCACGACCGCTGCCTGCCTGTGAAAGAGGACGAGTGAGCGAGATCGATTTCCTCGAGGCGCTGCACGTGGACATGGTGCGCCACCGTGGCCTGCGATCGGAGGCCCACGCGCACGAGCTATTTCAGACCTCGACGATCGAGGCGCTGCTGGGAGGCGCGTTCGATGGGGACGTGACGCTGTCCGAGATCCTCGAGCACGGCGATCTCGGACTCGGGACGTTGAACGGGCTCGACGGCGAGCTGATCGTGATCGACGGCAAGGCTTGGAAAGCGAGTTCCGACTGCACGCTGATCCGCGCGCCCAGCTCGGCGATGACTCCCTACGCGGTTGTCGTGCCGTTCGCCCCAGGGCCACCGGTCACGCTGGCCGGACCGCTGCGGTACGCCAGCCTTGGGCAGGCAGTCGGGCATCACGTGGAGGCCAAGGGACGTCCGGTTGCAATTCGGATCGACGGCGGCTTCGAGCACGTGCGGGTCCGTTCAGTTCCAAAGCAGCATCGCCCATATCCACGGCTGGCCGAGGCGCTAGCCCAGGAGCGGATCAGCGACCTCCACGACGTGCCGGGAACGATGGTCGGATTCTGCTTTCCCAATGCGCTCGACGGCATCGAGATGGTCGGCTGGCATCTGCACTTCGCCGGCGACGACCGTACTCGTGGTGGGCACGTGCTCGACTTCACCCTGAGAGACGGGACCGCCCGCGTCGACGATGTGAGCGAGCTCGAAGTTGAGCTGCCGCCGACAGTCGAGGTTCACCACGATGCCGTCGCAGACCAGGACGCGCTGCGACGGCTCGAGCTAGATGGCTGACTGGCGTCAGGTAGGCTGCCTCGACCCCGTGGGCTGACTGCGCTCGCGGGCCGGTGCGCGCCATGCCGGAGTACGTCCTTGATCATCACAACGAGGGAGAGCGCGAGCGGCTGGCGCTGATGTCCCAGCTGCTGGACCCGATGCACCGCCGGCGGATCGAGCGGCTCGGCATCGGATCCGATGGGCGGGCGCTCGAGGTGGGGTGCGGGAATGGCTCGGTCTCCGCGTGGCTTGCACGCTCCGTTGTCCCGGACGGACGAGCGTTGGCGGTTGACCTCGATCTGTCGCTCACGAACGCAGCAGCCCCGAACCTGGAGTTCCGCGAGGACGACATCGTCGCCGGGCCGATCTCTCCCGGAGATTTCGACCTCGTGACGGCGCGGGCAGTTCTTCACCACGTAGCCGACGCGGAGACCGCCGTGACGAACCTCGTCCGGAGCGTGCGAGCCGGCGGGGCGATCCTGTTGATCGAACCCGATTTCCTCCCCGTCAGCGTCGCCGAGCCGCCCGAGGTCCATGCCTTCTGGGAGGGGTGGCTGGCCTGGTCGCGAGATGCGGGGATCGACTATCTGATCGGCCGCAGCCTCGCGGCAAGGCTCGCAGCTCACGGCTTGGAGAACATCGAGGCAAGCGCCGAGACAGCCGTGTACAACGGCGGCTCTCAATGGGCCGTCTATTGGGCGCAAACGGTGATCGAGTTGCGTGCGCGGCTACTGGTTTCCGGCAGGCTCGATACCGAGACGATCGATGCGTTCCTCGCTCATTGTGGGGATCCGACATGGTGGACGCAGACGATCGCGTTCACGGCTGTCAGCGCCCGTCGACCCACCTAGGCGCGAGCAGGCTCAGACCGGTACGACCGCCAGATCGATCAGGTCGGGCACCGCGAGTGGGCGGCAGGTCCAACTGTCGCCTGCATCGTCGGTGAACATCAGTGTCCCGCCGCGCAGACCAACGATCAGCCGGTCCGGCTGTCCCGACAGGGTCGCGAGGACGTAGGGCATTCGGCGAAGCGCGGGCGCGCTGCCCCAATGGTCGATCACCGACCAGCCGTCACCGCGCGAGCGCCACAGGTGCGCTTGGCCGTCGCCATCACCGTGAGCCGCAAACGGAGTACGGCTGACGGCCATGTACCAAAGCTCGGGATCGGCGGGATCGACAGCCTGCGCCCAGGCGTAGCGGCGATCGAGTCCGTGCTCGAACCGGCGCCAGTTGTCACCACGATCGTCCGAGCGGGCAACTCCCTGACCGGCGGCCTCGTAGAGCCGCTCGGGAGCGAGCGGATGCATCAGGAGTTGGTGGGCGTCGCTATGGGCCTGTGGGTTGTGGTCGATCCACGACGAGCCGCCGTCGAAGGAGCGCATCACGCCACCCAGTTCGATCCCGAC
>JBKQJQ010000294.1:0-10287 GCA_052147875.1 Solirubrobacteraceae bacterium
TTGGCACCCTGGCGGCCGAGTACTGAGGCGTCAGCAGGAGCGCCAGTGCCCAGAAGTGCGGCGGCGTCCAGAGCAGCACGATCAGGAACAGAATCCCGGCGCCGAGGCCCAGGTTGCCATGCGCCGCGGCCCAGCCCGCGAGCGGCGGGATCGCACCCGCGGCGCCACCGATGACGATGTTCTGCGGCGTCGAGCGCTTCAGCCAGACCGTGTAGACGAACACATAGAACAGACCGCCGGTGAGCGCGAGCACCGCCGCCAGCAGATTGTCGACCGTCGCCAGAATCGCGAACGAGAGCATGGACAGCGCGAGACCGAAGGCGACCGCGTGCGCCGGTGCGATACGCCCGGCGGCGACCGGCCGCGATGCCGTGCGCGGACCCATCAGCTGATCGATGTCGCGGTCGAGCACGTGGTTGAAGGTGCTGGCGCCTCCGCACGCAAGCGCACCTCCGACGACCAGTGCCGCGAGCGCGGGCAGCGCCGGCGACCCACCGGCGGCGGCGATCATCGCGCAGACCGAGGTCAGCACTAGCAGCGACATGATGCGCGGCTTCGTGAGCGTCACGTAGTCGCGTAGGATCGACGGCGACCGCCTCAGGACCCGGCGGCCGGGTAGCGCTTCGACGATCTCAGACATGGCGCACCTGGGCGCCGGCCCCCATCAGGATCCGGGCGTCGGCGGGCTGGGGTCGTCGGCAGGCGGCGACACTGGCTCGGCGGTCGGCTGTGGCGCGGCCGCGACAACCTCGGGCGGAGGTAGCGACGGCGACGAAGCGGGCGTGTCGTCGGGCACCTTCTTGATCGCGATCATGTACCAGGCGGTGAGCGCGAGCAGCAGGCAGACCGGCAGCAGCAAGGTCAGGAGCGAACCAGCGAGATAGTTGTCGGCGAACGGGATCGATGCCATTGCCCTTCAGCCTCCTCAGGTCGTGAGCGCCTGCCGACGCGGAGTTGGTGCGTGGTCTGGCTCCAGCCACTTGTAGACGCCGACCATCATCGCAATCGTGTACGAGAGTGAGCCGAGCACCCACATGACGCCGCCTGCGAGCTGCTGGTCGGTCAGCGCGGAGATCCCGCCCGGCCGGTGGGCCAGCAGCGCGTAGTGCGGGTAGATCGGGTGTGGCACAAGCACTAGCGTGATCGCCAGCACCCAGCCGACGACCATCGCGCTGATCACGTAAGCGATCCGCGTCGGCCAGATCAGGCGCGGGCGAAGCGGCCCTGGATCGATCACGCGCGCCCAGAACAGCAGCCCGGTGAAGAAGAACATCGCGTGCTCGAGGTCGTGGACCGTGTTGTTGTTGAGCGTCAGGTTGTAGGCGCTCGGGATGTGCCAGAGCACGAACGTCGCGTTGAACAGGATCCAGGCCGGCAACGGGCGGGCCAGAGCCCGGATCGGGGCGGTCCAGGCCGAGCGTACGAGCGTACGACCGATCGTCGTCCGCGCCCCAAGCGGCAACGCGCGCCACATTCGCGGCCACGGCCCGCCCAGCAGGATCAGCGGGGGCGCGACCGTCAGCAGCAACACATGCTGGAGCATGTGGACCCAGAACAGCTGGTCCGCGTAGGTGTCGATCGGCGAATCGAGCGCGATCACGATCGTCACCAGCCCGGCGACGAAACTGGCCGTCCGCAGGCCCTGATGCGTGCCGTGGCTGTAGCCGCGCCCGCCGACGAAGTACAGCATCGCCGCGATTGCCACGTAGACCAGCGCCAGCGAGAGCGACCAATGGCCGAGACTCATGACGGGGGCACCGCCGATGTGGCCTTACGCGAGACGGCGACCACCTACAGCAGGTAGAGCAGGACGAACAGAACGACGCCGTTGAAAACGTAGAAGTTCCAGAAGAACGAGCACGCGTCGAGCCCGGCCTTCGTCACGGCGGGATCCGTCTGGACTTCCGCCGAGCTGGCGGGCTCGGTTCCCCGGACTCCCTCCTTGGACCGGCGCCATGCGGTTGCGACCTGGGTCTCGACCCAGTACAGGCACGGGATCGTGAACACGGCATAGAACGCGGTCCAACCGATGTACACGCTCGCGAAGCCGCCGCTCGAGGGTCCGAAGCCGAGCGTCGACCAAGTGATCGCCTGGAGCACGATCGACAGCAGCATCAAGACGATCGCCACCGCTCCCATGCTGACCGTGATCTGCGGCCGCTTCGCCGCGAGCCACATCGCGACGGCACTGGCGATCAGGACGATCACGATGATCAGCCCCCAGCCGATGGGCGCGCTGACGTGGCCAATCTTCCAGGCATTGTTCGTGTCGAGCGAGCGCAGGTAGAAATACGCGAACACGAACGAGACGAAGAAGAACGCCGCCGCGCCGCACAGCATGCGCGCGGAAGCCCACATCGCCCTCGGCTGCCACTCGGGCGGCTCGAGCTCGATGTCCGGATGGGTGGGGGCGGAGGCGGAGCCTTCCATCGTCTACGCTCCGCCGCCCGCAGGCGCCAGCTCCGGCGCCCCGGCGGGATCGACGCCGTACGGATACGGGTCAGGGCCGAACCTCGGGAGCTTGTCGAAGTCGTGGACCGGCACCGGCGTCGGCAGCTGGAACTCGGCCGACTTCGAGTGCCACGGATTGTCCTCCGCCGGCTCGCGTCTGATCAGCAGCGACCAGACCGTGTTGTAGAGGAACACCAGCATCGACAGTCCGAGCACGAACGCCGACACCGACACCCAGTCGTTGAGCGGCTGGAAGCTGGTCGGGTACGTGACCACGCGTCTGGGCATGCCCATGAAACCGAGCGCAAAGAGCGGCGCAAACGTCGAGTTGAAGGCGATGAACATCACCCAGAAATGAACCCGCGCAAGCGTCTCGTTGAACTTGTAGCCGGTCATCTTCGGGATCCAGTAGTAGATCGCGGCGAAGAAGGTGAACACCAGGCCGCCCATGATCGTGTAGTGGAAGTGGGCCATGACGAAAAAGCTGCCGTGGGTCGTGACGTCGCTTGGGACGTCTGACAGGAACACGCCTGAGATCCCGCCCCAGAGGAAGTTGAACGCCCACGCCAGGCAGAACAACATCGGCACCGTGAACCGTATTCGCCCACGCCACAGCGTCCCCATTGCGCACAGGAAGATGAACCCGGTCGGTAGCGAGATCAGCTCGGTCGAGAGCATGTAGAACGGCCGCAGGTCAGCATTGATCCCGCTCACGAACAGGTGGTGCTGCCAGACGAAGAAGCTCAAAAACGCGACGCCGAGCATCCCAGCGACCGCGAGCCGATAGCCCCACAGCGGCTTGCGGGTGAACACCGGCAGCAGCTCGAGCACGATTCCAAACCCGGGCAGCGCGACCACGTACACCTCCGGGTGGCCGAACACCCAGAACAGGTTCTGCCACAGGTACGAACTGCCGCCGTTGCCGGCGATGAAGAAGGCGGTCTGCACGGTCCGGTCAAAGGCCCCCATCAGCAGCCCGGCCAACAGCATCGGCGCCGCCAGCAGCATTAGGATCGAGGTCGCCAGCACGCTCCAGACGAAGATCGGCAGGCGCGTCCAGGTCATTCCCGGGCCGCGCATCGTGATGATCGTCGCCAAGAGGTTCATGCCGAGCAGGCACATCGAGATGCCGACGAGTGCGAAGAAGCCGATGTAGGCGTCGTAGCCCGCCGTGCCCTGGGCGCCAAGTGGCTGATAGCCGGTCCATCCGGTCTGAAAGCCGCCGAAGAAGATCGTCGTGACCAGGACCACCCCGGCCGCCAACAGCAGCCAGAACGTGAACGACTCGATCCGCGGGAACGCCATCCGCCGGGACCCAATCATCAGCGGCACCAGCCAGTTGGCGAACGGGCCGAGAATGCCCGAGGTCATGATCCCCATCATCATCGCGCCGTGCAGCCCGACCAGAGTCAGGTACTGGTTGGCGCCGAACACGTGCACGTTGGGCTGCAGCAACTCGGTGCGGATCAGCATCGCGTTGACGCCGCCGACGAAGAAGAACACGCCGACGCCGACCATGTACTGCATCGCTACGACCTTGTGGTCAGTGCAGAGGCTGAAGTAGCGGCCGAGCCCCTCGCCCTCGGACTCCTTCTCCGCGAGCGTCGGCGGGTGGCCGAGCATCCGCTTGAGCGGGTAATTCGCAAACCCGAGACCGATCAGGAACCCAAACACTCCGAACAGGTATCCGAGCAGCACCGAGATGTCGTTCTGGCCGGCCTCGGCGGAGTAGTACGCGGTGGTCGTCGCGTGGACCAGGCCACCGATCCAATAGCCGATCAGCCACCCGATGATCGCTCCGATGATCCCCGTCAGCAGGTTGAAGCCGATCAGTCGGCGCCACGCGGGCCGGCGTTGGGCCGGCATCGAGATTGCCGTCATCCGCCTCTCCTCGTCGGTTCGGGGTTATAGGTCAACTGATATGGCCCGAGCTGCTTGGTCGCCGGCGCAAACTGGATCCGCTGCTGCGCAATCCAGCGCGCGAACTGGGCTTTGGGAACGACGCGGCCGGTAGCGAACATGTAGCCATGCCACACCCCGCACAGCTCCGCGCAGCGGACGTTGAACGACAGCGGCCCCTTGGTCGTGACGTAGGCGATGTTGTTGACCCCCGGGTTGGCGTCGGCCTTGACGCCGAGCTGGTAGGCCCAGAACGAGTGGATCACGTCGAGTGAGGTGACGTTGAACTTGATCGTCGTGTTGGCCGGCAGCTCGATCGCCGGCGTCTGAACGCCGCCATAGGTGGGCCAGCGGTAGGTGAACTTCCACTGCTGGGCGATCACCTGAACCGGCAGCACAGGACCAGAGCCACCGGGAGTGGCGATTGGGTTTGGCCCCTGTCCGCCGCCGGAGCCGTCGGCGAGCAGCCTGACCGTGCCGTAGCCGGCCAAGAACAGCACGATCGTCGTCGTGACGATCAGCCACCACGTCTGAACTCGCGCGTCACCGCGGATCGGGGGCCCGTCGACGAACGCCGATGTGTCGCGCTCGCGGAACGCGATCATCGCGTAGATGAAATAGACCAGCACGCCCATCGCGACCGGCGTCGCGAGCGCGAGCAGCACGGTGTTGTCGACGGTCTGCCCCGACGCCTCGACGCTGCCGTTGCCCGGTGGTAGACCGGGACCGAACACGAACACAACCAGCGCAGTCATGATCACGCTGGTCACCAGCCACAGCACCACGATGCGACGCCAGTGGTTGACCTCCGGGCTCGGCTCCCGGTGGGCGCTCGCTGCGCTCATCGACGCGCGCGCCTCATACGACCTTGATGAAGCCGTCCATGTAGCCGACGGTCTGCATCGGGCCACCGAAGCCCTGAATGAATCCGGCGGCGCAGGGGACGAAGCACTGCCAGCGATACAGACCCGGACCCGGCGTGCGGACCGTGAACGTGATCGTCTCGTGGTCGTTGCTCAGCGGGCACGGCGCGTTGGGACAAGGATTCTTGGCGCTGGCGGGGACGCCTTCGAGCGGGACAGACAGTCCCCACTGCGGGACGGCGAATACGTGCGAGGCGGTGTTGTTGTTGATCGCCACGGTGGGCTTGCCGTTGAGCAGGAAGGTCCCGCCAACCGTGCCGGTCGCCTGTGCGATGAATGGGTTACGCAGGCCCGAGGGACCGTCGAACTGATAAATCGTGATCTTGACCAGCGTGTGGGCAGGCATCGTGTAGGTCGTCTTGTGCTGCCAGTTGGTGGAGGTCGGGCTGACCGCGTAGTAGGAAACCCAGGTTGGGTGCGGGTCATTGCCCTTGGCCGCAGGAACCGTCGCGAGAAACAGCCGCGCGCCGGTTGGAGTGGTGGTCGCGGCAACCGATCCGGGGACGTTGGTGAGGTAGAGGACGACGTACAGGCCGAGGAGCACGCAAACGATTGCGGTCGCAGATACAACTCCAAACAGCCTCGTGGCTTTTGAGCCCCTCTCCATGGACGTCGGAAACTTATCGCCGGGCGCGGCGAAGGCAAGGCAGATGACGGCGATGTCATCTGCTCGTCATTTACAAGTCATCTGCGGACGGTTATGTTGCCCGGTGAGGAGACCGGAGCGAGAGGTCTTATGCGAGCACTTGTAGTCGAGGATGAAGGGCGGACCCGCTCGTTCCTCGCGCGCGCGTTCGAGGCCGAGGGATTCGTGGTTGATGTCGTGTCAGACGGCGAACGTGGTCTCGCGTTGGGAACCAACGGCGGCTACGAGATCGTGATCCTCGACCTGCTGCTGCCGAGCCGCGACGGCCTCGACGTGCTCGGTGAGCTGCACCAGCGACGCCCCGGGTTGCCGGTCGTCGTGCTGTCAGCGCGTAGCGACCTGGCGACCAGGCTGCGGAGCTTCGAGCTGGGTGCCGTCGACTTCCTGGCAAAGCCGTTCTCGCTCGACGAGTTGTTGGCGCGCGCCCGCGTCGCGCTGCGCCGAGCCAACGGCGCCGAGGATGGAACCGTCCTGCACGCCGGCAAGCTGGCGCTCGATGTGGCGCGCCGCCAGGCCCGAATCGGCGACACTGTGGCCGACTTGTCAGACCGCGAGTTTCGTCTGCTTCATTTTCTGATGCTGCACGTTGGTGAGGTGGTAAGTCGGCAGCGCCTGCTGTCGGAGGTTTGGGGGTTTGACTTCGATCCGCGTTCGAACGTCGTCGACGTGTGCGTGCGCCGTCTGCGTCGCCAGCTGGGGCCCAACGCGCCGATCGAGACCGTGCGCAACGCGGGCTACCGCGCCGCGGCCTGAATATGGACGGCTTCCCGCGACGTCTGCACACCGACCGGCTCGCCAGGTCGCTGTGCCGATATCGGATCGAGCTGCTGTGGGCGGCGTTCGCGATCGCGAACTTCGCGGCGATGATCGCGTGGCCGAGCTGGCGGCTGGTGCCATTCCAGCTCGTCTGGCTGAGCCTCACGATCCTGTACGGGTTCCGCGTCTGGCCGATGCGCCTGACGCTCGTGGTGCTGGTCTGCGTGATGGCCGCGACCGCGCTCGCGGTTGGCTTTGACTCGATGCACGACGTCAAGGTCTGGGCGAAGCTGTATCCGCTGATGGCGGCGCTGTTCCTCGCGATGGTCTGGCACGCACGCCGTCGAGCCGAGGCACAGCAGGTCGCAGAGCAGCGCGCCGACGACCAGTACTCCCTGCTCGAGCGCCAGGAGCGCTTCATCAACGACGCATCGCATGAGCTCCGGACGCCGCTGACGATCGCCCGCGGCCATCTCGAGCTGCTCGGCGAGCGCCCGTACGAGGTCGATGTCGCGCTGGACGAGCTGGGACGGATCGACGCGATCATCGATCGTCTGCTGGTGCTCGCGACGGTCGAGCAGCCGGACTTCGTGCGCCGCTCGCAGGTCGAGCTCGAGCCGGCGCTCGAGGAGATCTTCATGCGCTGGTCCGAGGTCGCCCCGCGGGCGTGGCGGCTGGGCGCAGTGGCGAGCGGCGCGCTGCAGGTCGACGCTGACTGCCTGCGGACGGCGCTCGATGCGCTGCTTGAGAACGCGGTCAAGTACACGGAGCCCTACGCCGCGATCGAGCTGCGCGCCCGCCCCGCGCCGCCGGGCGGCGTGCTGATCGAAGTCGAGGACGAGGGCTGCGGGGTGCCGCCCGAAGCCCTGGCGCGGATCTTCGACCGCTTCGCGCGTGCGGACTCGGCACGGACACGCGCGGCCGACGGTGTTGGTCTCGGCCTCGCGATGGTCGACGCGATCGCCAAGGCCCATGGCGGTAAGTGTGAGGTCACGAGCACTGAGTCGGGGGCGACGTTCGCGCTGTGGCTGCCGGACTTCACCCCGACGACCCCAGCGCCCGCGCCGTGGACGCTGACCTGGCCGCACCCACATCCGGCTCACTGAGCGAGCCGCTCCGCGATCCGCGTCAAGAAGTTGGCGGCCCGGGCCCCGTAGAGGATCCGGCCGTCGCAAGCCAGAACGAGCGTGATCAGCGACCCGTGAGGCGCGCCTGCGGCCAGCGCCGCGGCCTGCGGCGCGACGATCACGGGGATCGCCCGCGTGACTCCGTATGGGCCGTAGTCGGTCAGCGTGAACGTGGCGCCCGACCGAGCCGCCGGCGTCAGCTGACCGGCACGCGCGTGTGCGGTGGCGGACTCGAGCTCCTGGTGCAGCTCCGCGAGCGGCTTGCGGTCGGCGTCGAGCAGCGTCGGCGCGATCAGTCCGTCCTCGGTCTGGATGGTGACCGCCACGTTGACGCGCGAGTAGAGCTCGTACTGCCCGTCACGGTAGGCGGCATTGGCGCGCGGGTGTTCTGAGAGCGCGAGCGCGCACGCGCGGACCAGCACCGCGGTCAGCGAGCAACCGTGCTCGCGAGCCAGCCGCAGAGCGGCCGCGGCATCGGCGTCGACGCCGAACTCGAGGTCGGGGACCGTGGCCCGGACCTCAGCCGTCCGGCGCCCCAGCGCCCGCTCGGCTCGGGTCGGCTCGACGATTTGGGTTTCGCCCTTGAGGCGCTCGGAGCTCGCTGTCACAACGGCCAATCCGCGGAGCGGTCGGCGCCCTCCCAGCGGGCGATGAACTCCTCCGCCTCGAGCCCGACCAGGTCTTCGCGCAGCTGCTTGAGCAGATTGTGGGCCTGCTTTGGGGGCAGCTCCCAGTAGAGGATCACCTCGCCGTCGTCGACCGATACGACCTCGATCCGGTCAAGGCGGCTCTCGTCGGCGAGGAACGACGGCTCGAGCCCCTCGCGCGAAACGATCAGGTGAAAGACACGGTTCGCCTTCACGGCGCCGCCCCGATCTGCTGCCGTGGGCGCTTCGCCCTCACGGCGCCGCCGCCAGCAGTCGCTGCGCGAGCTCGATGCAGTCGGGTCCCTGCAGCAGCTCGTCGCCGACCTGGATCGCAGGCAGTGTGATCGCGCCCGCCCTGGCACTCGCATCGCGGAGCGCGCCCGTCACCGAGCGCAGCGTGATCCCCTTGAGGATCGCGTTCGGGTGCATCTCGCAGGCGGCGGCCGCGATCAGGACGGTGCCCTCGTCACCGAGGTCGCGCCCGCCCGCGAACGCCTGCCGGAAGGCTGCCAGCGAAAACGCGACCGCGCGACCGACGTGCTTCGCATACGTGGCGGCGAGCATCGCGGTCGTGGTGTCAGGGGGCCAGCGCACCGGCCAGCGCAGCGGCTGCAAGCCGAGCAGCGCCGCCTGCTGCTCGATCCGGTCACGATCGGGGTGCTCGTCCGGCGGCCCGAGGACCGGTTCCCACTCCGGCGGGATCTCGAGCTCGGACATGATCCGCTCGGCGACCAGATAGCAGTCGGGGCTGCCGAGGTCGTAGTAGAAGATCGGCTGTGTTGCCGTCAACCGCGTCAACCGCCTCAACCGCCTCAACCGCGTCAGCCGTGGATCAGCCACCCGTCGGCAGCCCGCGCGGCCTCCATCACTGCCTCGGACATTGTCGGATGGCCGTGGACCAGATGTGCGATCTCGGGATAGCCGCCCTCGAGCGCGCGGGCGTTGACGAGCTCCTGGATGAGTTCGGTCGCCTTGGCGCCGACGATGTGGCCGCCGAGCAGCTCGCCGTAGCGCTTGTCTCCGACGATCTTGACCAGCCCTGTGCGGTCGCCGTAGACGGTGCCGGCGCCGACGGCGCCGTACTGGACCTTGCCGACGACCACATCGTGATCCTGCTCACGGGCCTGCGCCTCGGTCAGCCCGAAGCTCGCGACGTTCGGCGTGCAGAACGTCGCCCGCGGCACGTCGATGTAGTCGATCGGGTGGGTCGGCATCCCGGCCGCATCCTCGGCTGCGATCACGCCCTCGTCCGATGCCTTGTGCGCGAGCGCCGGACCGGGAACGAGATCGCCGATCGCGTAGATTCCCTCGGCGCTGGTCCGCATCCTGCCGTCGACCTCGATCTGCCCGTTGTCGGCCAGCTTGACGCCGCCCTGTTCGAGACCGAGCCCCTCGATGTCGGGGCCGCGTCCGGCGGCGATCACCAGCCAGTCGACCTCGCCCTCGCCGGCGCCGAACGTGAACTTGACGCTCCGGTCGGCCGACTCGATCTCCTGCACGACAGCGCCGGTGTGGACCGTGATCCCCTGCTTCTTGAAGCCGCGCTCGGCGACCTTGGAGATGTCGGCGTCCTCGGTCGGCAGGACGCGATCGAGCGCCTCAAACAGCAGCACCTCGGTTCCGAGCCTCGCGTAGCCGGAGGCGATCTCGGCCCCCGAGGCGCCGGCGCCGACGACCGCCATCGTCGTAGGAAGCTGGTCGAGCGCCCATGCCTCCTCGGTGCCGATCACGCGGCCGCCGAACTCGGCACCCGGGATCGGCCGCTTGACCGACCCCGTGGCGAGCACGATCGTTTTCGCACTCAGCGTCTGATCGCCGACCGTCACCTGGCCACCGCC
>JBKQJQ010000295.1:0-14667 GCA_052147875.1 Solirubrobacteraceae bacterium
GTAGCTCGTCGGCCGACTCGCGCAGCTCCGCGTCCGTGTAGTGCTCCAGCTCCTCCTCGAAGGCGCTGATCCGCGTGACTCGCTGCTCGTAAGACTTGAACTTCTTGGCTTCGCCCATGCGAAGCGCGCGGTCCAAAAACGACATAGAGCTAGGGTAGCGCGGGGGCTGGTACCGCCGGACCCAATGCGCGCAGGTGATCGCGCAGCCCGACTCCGAACGGTGTCGGCGCCCCGTCGTAGGACGTGATCAGCGACGGGCCGCCGCTGCAGGTCCAGCCGCCCGGCGAGGTCGCATCCCACGCCCAGCCCAGATAGCCGATCCCGTGCGCATCGGCCCACGACATCATCCGGTCGATATAGCCGTCGGCACAGTCGGTCTCGCCGAGCTCGGACATCAGCACCGGATAGTGGCGATGTGCAGCCAGCACCGCGCCGAGGCAACCCGAGTCACACGGGCTCAAGCCGCCGTAGTTGTGCTGGGCCGCGATCAGCTGGTGAAGCGGGTCGTGCGGGACGTGCGAAGCCCAGCCGTCGAGCTCGGAGGAGTACTGCAGCCCGCCCAGCAGCATCGGCTGCGTCGCCCCGCTCGAGCGGACTGCATTGACGAGCGTCTGCATACCCGCCGTCTGGTAAGCGGGCCAGCCGGAACCGGCGCCGACTCGGCAGCCGTGCAGCCAGCAGCCCCACGAGATCCCAAACGGCTCGTTGAAAATATCAAATATCAAATCTCCATCGGTCTTGAACGTTCGCGCCACCGAGCGCCAGAACGCCGGCGCGTGGTCTGCGTCGGCCATCGGCAGCAGGCCCGTCGCGCGCACCCGCCCGGGCGCGGCCCACTGTAGGTCGAGGATCACGAACAGGTGCGCTCTCACCAGCTCGCGCACGTAGGCCTCGACAATCCGACGGTACGGACGCCCGCCGAAACCTGGCTTGGTCATCAGCCCCAGCCAGCAGTCCTCGTTCAGCGGCACCCGGACGACGTCGATGTCCCAGCTCTTCATCGCGGCGACGATCGCCGGGCTGTCGATCTGATCCGGGTGCGGGCTGTCGAAGAAGCCCCAACCCTGGATGCACGCGTACTCGAGCCCGGAGCGGTTGACGCCGCGCAGCTGGACGATCTGACCGCGCCCGCGACCGACCACCAGCCGGTTGCCACGTACCCGCAGGCCCGTCTGTGCAGCGGCCGCCGCACCGGCCGCAGCGAGGATCAGCGTGCCCACGAGGAGCACGCGCGCTAGACCCTTCACGCCGCGGGCGACATGTCTCCCGGTAGCGACGGCTTGGCGGCCGCGGGCGACACGTCTCCCGGCAGCGACGGCTTGGCGGCCGCGCGCGACTCGCGGCGCCGCCGGCGCTTATCGCGGTGGCGCTTGACCTGAACCGACAGCTCGTCGCTGACCTTGTTGATCGAGTGCAGCATCTCGCGCGAGCAGCTACGTGCACGCAGAGTTACGCCCTTCAGGTGCAGCGTGGCCTCCGCCACCTGCGACTCGGCGATCGCCGGATTGCGCTCCTCAAACAGCTCGACCTCGAGCTCGGCGAGCTCGGAGACCTGCCGGGAGATCTTGCGGAAACGCTTGACGACGTACTCCCGCGTGTCGTCTGAGACGGGCAGGTTTCGGCCCTTAACCTCGATCCGCATCGACTGACCTCCTGATGTGATCTATGTCAAGTCGAGATTATTGATGGCGCCGGACTTTGTCGAGCGGCACAATGCCCAAGTTGGCTCCGTATGTTTCACCTAGGATCGCCTGGTCCCTGGAGCCCAGCGTCCTGATCGGGGTGGCGGCGCTCGCGATCCTGTATCTGCTCGCCTGGCGGCGCGGCCGCGCCACCGGATCGCCACATCGGCCGGGGTTCGGGCGCCTGGCGCTGTTCGCTGTCGGCCTGCTGGTGATCCTCGCAGCGCTCGTGTCGCCAATCGACGATCTCGGCGACCAGCTGCTGGTCATGCACATGATCCAGCACATCCTGCTGCTCGACATCGCTCCGATCCTGCTGATCCTGGGTCTCAGCAAGGTGCTGCTGCGGCCCGTCACCCGGCGGCTGACGAGCATCGAGCGCCGAGCCGGCTACCTCGCCCACCCCGCGTTCGCTGCCTTCGCGTATATCGCCGTGATGTGGGCTTGGCACATCCCGACGATGTACGACGCGGCGCTCCAGAACACAACCGTGCACGCGTTCGAGCACCTCTGCTTCTTCACGGTCGGGGCGCTCTACTGGTGGCACATCCTGTCGCCGATCCGTGGCCGGATGCGGCTGCACGGCCTCGGACCGGTCACCTACATGGCGTCGACGAAGCTATTCGTCGGCCTGCTGGGGATCGCGCTCGCGTTCGCGCCGGCGTCGTTCTACCCCTTCTATGAGCACCACCCGCATTACTGGGGCCTGTCGCCGACCGAGGATCAGTCGATGGCCGGCCTGACGATGGCGCTCGAACAGTCGATCGTGATGGGAATCGCGCTCGTCTACGTGTTCGTGCGGATGCTCACCGAGTCCGAGCGCGAGGCGCAGCGCGAGGAGCGCTTCGAAGTGGCCTGAGCCTACGCCCGGACCAGCATCGCCGCTCCGAGCGCACCGCCGAGATCGCCCAGCGCCGCGACCCGCACCGCCGGCGGGCGCGTGTCATTGAACAGGTGGGGATGCATCTCGGTCGCGATCCGCTCCGCCATCGGCTGGCCGAAGCGGATCCCGAGGCCGCCACCAATGATCACCGCTTCGATGTCGAGCAGGTTGACCGCCGACGCGATACCGGTGCCGAGCGCCTCGACCGCGCGGTCGATCAACTCAGTCGCGAGCGGATCATCCTCATCCACTGCGTGCTCCCAGACGGCGCTGGTCAAGCGCGACCGCCCACGTTGCTTCATCAGCTTGAACAGGTCGGTCTTCGTGCCCTTCTCGTGCTCCCTGCGGGCCCGCGCCTCCATCGCTGCCCGACCCGCGTAGGCCTCCATGCAGCCGCGCCGGCCACAGGGACAGTGGGCGCCGTCCTGGTGGACGACCATGTGACCGATCTCGCCCGCTCCCCCGCGGCCAAGCCACGGCTTGCCATCGAGGATCAGGCCACCTCCGACCCCTGTGCCCCAGAAGACGCCCAGCACCGAGTCATACGGCTTGCCGGCCCCGAGCTCGAATTCGGCCTGCGTCGCGACCTGGACATCATTGCCAATGCAGACCCTGGTCCCCAGCTTGTCCGACAGCGTCGCGGCCAGCGGGAACGAACGCTCCCAGCCGGGAAGGTTGCGGGCGTTGGCGACCGTGCCCGCTTGTTCGTCGACATCTCCGGGCGAGCCGACCCCGACCCCGGCCAGCTCGTCGCTCTTGATCCCCGCTTCCTGCGCCGCCTGGGTCAGTGCCGTCGCTATCGCATCGGCGACGGCGGCCGGTCCGCCATCGGTCGGCGTCGGGGTGCGCGACTGGCCGACCGCATTGTGCTCCGGATCGGCGATGATCGCCTCGATCTTTGTGCCCCCGAGGTCGATCCCACCTCGCAGCGTCAAAGCCTGCATCGCCCTGAGCCTACCTCAGGCCCAGGACTCCCTGTAATGCTCCTGCTCAGGGGTGGGTTCGTCGATCGTGACGCCGAGCGCCTCGAGCTTCAGCCGTCCGACCTCGCGGTCGATCGCAGCGCTCACCGGGTGCACCCCGGGTTCCAGCTCGCCGCGCCGCCGCACCAGCTCCTCGACGCATAGCGCCTGCAGCGCGAACGAGACATCCATCACCGCGGCCGGGTGGCCCTCGGCGGCTGCCAGATTGACGACCCGCCCGTGCGCGAGCAGGTTCAGGCGCCGCCCGTCGCCCAGCGTGTACTCCCGCACCAGCCGCTTGACGTCGCGGGTACCGCCGGTCGCGAGCGACGCCAGCTCATCGAGATCGAGCTCGACGTCGAAGTGCCCCGCGTTTGCGAGCACCGCCCCGTCCCGCATCAGCTCAAAGTGCTCACCGCGGAGCACCCGCCGTGATCCGGTCACGGTCACGAACACGTTGCCGCGCGCCGCCGCCTCGAGCGAGGGCATCACCTCGTAGCCGGCCATCCGCGCCTCGAGCGCTCGCAGCGGGTCGACCTCGCAGACGATCACCACCGCACCGGCGCCGCGGGCGCGTTCGGCCACCCCCTGCCCGGCCCAGCCGTAGCCGAGCACCACGATCGTGTTGCCGGCCAGCAACACGCCTGAAGCGCGGACGATCCCGTCGAGCGCTGACTGGCCGGTGCCGTGACGATCGTTCAGGGCACGCTCGGTGCGCGCCTCGTTGACGGCCAGAACCGGGCAGCGGAGCGTGCCCTCGTCGTCGAGCCGGCGCAGGCGGACGATCCCGGTGGTGGTCTCCTCGGTGCCGCCGATCAGGCCGTCGACCAGCGGCCCGCCCTTGGCGTGCGCGGTCACCAGCAGGTCGGCACCGTCATCGAGCGTGATCTGCGGCTTGCCTTCGAGCAGCGCCACGACGTGCTCCACGTACGTGTCGAGGTCCTCGCCACGGATCGCGCGCACCTCGACGCCGTCATCCAGCACGAGCGCCGCGGCGACGTCGTCCTGGGTCGACAGTGGGTTGGCAGAGCACAGCGCCACCTGCGCGCCGCCCGCCTTGAGCGTCCGCACGAGGCTGGCGGTCTCGGCGGTGACGTGCAGGCAGGCAGCGATCCGGATCCCGTCCAGCGGCCGCTCTTCACCCAGGCGTCCGGCGATCCTGGCAAGCACGGGCATCTGACTGGCGGCCCAGGCGATTCGCTCCTCGCCGTCGGCGGCCAGCGCGAGGTCGGCTACGTCATGGGGCGGAACCGACGCTCGCGCCACCGGCTAATAGCGGTAGTGGTCCGCCTTGTACGGACCGTCGACCGGCACCCCGAGATACAAGGCCTGCGAGGGCGTCAGCGCCGTCAGTCGCACACCGAGCGCGTTGAGATGGAGCCGCGCGACCTTCTCGTCGAGATGCTTGGCGAGCGTGTAGACACGCTTGTCGTAGCTCTCGTTATGGCCGAACAGCTCGATCTGGGCGATCACCTGGTTGGTGAACGAGTTGCTCATCACGAAGCTGGGGTGCCCGGTCGCATTGCCGAGGTTCAGCAGCCGCCCCTCGGACAGGACGATGATCGTCCGCCCGCCTGGGAACACCCACTCGTCGACCTGTGGCTTGACGTTGATCTTCTCGATCCCGTCGATCGCCGCCAGGCCGGCCATATCGATCTCGTTGTCGAAGTGGCCGATGTTGCCGACGATCGCCTGGTGCTTCATCTGCGCCATCTGCTCGGCGGTGATCACGTCCTTGTTGCCGGTCGCGGTGATGAAGATGTCGGCCGTCTGGAGCACATCCTCCAGGCGCGCGACCTGGTAGCCGTCCATCGCCGCCTGCAGCGCTCAGATCGGGTCAATCTCGGTCACGATCACGCGCGCGCCCTGTCCGCGCAGCGACTCGGCACAGCCCTTGCCGACGTCGCCGTAGCCGCACACGACGCACACCTTGCCGCCGATCAGCACGTCGGTCGCGCGGTTGATCCCGTCGATCAGCGAGTGCCGGCAGCCGTACTTGTTGTCGAACTTCGACTTGGTGACGGAGTCGTTGACGTTGATCGCCGGGAACAGCAGCTTGCCCTGCTCGGCGAACTGATAAAGCCGGTGCACGCCGGTCGTCGTCTCCTCGGTGACGCCCTGGAGCTGAGCCGCCATCCGCGTGAACCGCTGCGGATCCTCGGACAGCGAGCGGCCCAACAGCGCCAAAACGACTCCCAGCTCTTGCGACTCGGCGGTCGACGGGTCGGGCACCGCGCCCGCGGCCTCGTATTCGACGCCCTCGTGAACCAGCAGCGTCGCGTCGCCGCCGTCGTCGAGGATCATGTTCGGCCCGTCGGTGTCGGGCCAGCTCAGCGCCTGGTCGGTGCACCACCAGTACTCCTCGAGCGTCTCGCCCTTCCACGCGAACACCGGGACGCCGCGCGGCTCGTCGGGAGTCCCCTCGGGGCCGACCACGACCGCGGCCGCCGCATGATCCTGGGTCGAGAAGATGTTGCAGCTCGCCCAGCGCACCTCTGCGCCCAGCGCGACCAGCGTCTCGATCAGCACCGCCGTCTGGATCGTCATGTGCAGCGAGCCGGTGATCCGGGCGCCCTTCAGCGGCTGGCTGTCGGCGTACTCGCGGCGGGTCGCCATCAGCCCGGGCATCTCGTGCTCGGCGAGCTGGATCTCCTTGCGGCCATACGCCGCCAGGCTCAGGTCGGCGACTTTGAAATCGGTCTCGGGGACGGTGGTCGTCATGCTCTCTCCAGGTCTCGGGTTCTCACGTCACGGCAGCCAGCAGCTTTTCGTGCTTGTCCTGCTCAAACCGCAGCCAATCCTCGGCGTCGACGTCCTCGGGCCGCTTCGCCTCGGATGCAAGCCAACGCGCGACCGCGTCGCGCAGCGCAACATCGCTCGCCATCCGGGCGGCGAACGCGACGTCGGACAGACCGATCTCGAACTGCGACAACAGCTCCTTCAGCGTGCGCAGCCGCTGCAGCTGGGCCGCGCCATACAGCCGGTAGCCCGACCGCGACCGTGCCGGTGTCACCAACCCGGCCTGCTCGACATAGCGCAGCATGCGGGGTGACCACCCAGTCGTCGCGGCGGCCTCGTTGATCGTCAAGGCCTCCATTTAGGGACAAACCCTACCACGGGTGTGTCAAGGTTTGGCTACGTCTCGGCCAACTCGGGGGCGTCGCTCTCCGCCAGCGCCGCCTTGAGGTTCGAGAGCGCGTCCACCTGCCCCGGATCGACGCCGCGCAGAACCGCCGCGTAAAGCGACACGAGGTCACCCAGCAGCACCAGCGAGATCAGCCGTTCGACCCGCGTCTCGCCAACTGACTGGACGCGCTCGACGACGGCCGCGTTGGGCGCAATCGCCGCTCGGGTCAGGCCGATCCGAGTCCGCAAGCGTGGATGCAGGTCGGAGTCGTCGAGCAGCACAGCGCTGAACCGGCCGCCGGCGGCGCCGTCGAAGCCGACCACCTCGTTGTGGTCAAACTCGGGCAGCTCGGCCGCGAAGCACGGCATCTTCGCGTTCTCGTTGAACTGCGTCTTCCAGCGGTACGCGATCGAGGCCGTCAGTCCGGCGCCGATGATCTGCGGGGTCGTGTCATACAGCGAACGCGCGAGCCGCTTGGCAAGCGAGTCCTCGGTCGCGTCGGGCCCCCAATCCGCGACCAGCTGCTCGGCGTGCGCGGCGGCGACGTCGATCTCAGTGTGGAGCGGCTCGGCGACGCCGGCCAGCGCCGCGACCTCAAGCGCCACCACGAGCCCGTAGCCGACGGTCACGCGAGGCTGGTAACCGCCCGGAAGCGGAATCACCGGGATGCCTTCGCCGCGTGCGGCCTGCGCCAGCAGCCCTCCGGTCGTGCACACGATCCGGCGCGCGCCGACGGCTCCCGCGGCCTCGTATGCCGCCAGCGTCTCCTCCGTGTCGCCCGAATAGCTGCTGCACAGGACGGTCACGTCCGGCGTCGTCCACGGCGGCAGCGCGTAATCGCGCGCGCAGGCGATCGGCCTCGACGCCCGATCACCCAGCGCCGCCAGCGCCAGCATGCCGCCGATCGCGGAGCCCCCCATACCGGCGATCACCAGCCCGCCGGGCGAATCATGTGGCGCCAGATTCGCGGACTCGACCCGCCACTGCGCATCGCGCAGATGCTGTGGGAGGTCGAGGATGTCGTTCAGCTGCCCGCTCGGGTCAAGCTGCGCGATCGCCTCCCGGCTGAGCTCGCTCGCCGCCGTCAAAACGCGACCGCTCCTTCCGGCAGCTCCACCCCGGGGAAGATACGCATCCCGGCGGTTAGCGTGTTGCCGGGGCCGACGGTGACGCCCTCGCCAAGCACGACGCCGTGGTCGATCCGGCAGCGCTCGCCGATCGTCACGCCGGGGCCGAGGATCGCCTCGCTGATCCGTGATCCGCGCCCGACCCGGCAGCCCTCCAGCAGCACCGACGAGTTGATGTGGGCGCCGGCCTCGACGCTCGCGCCGGGGCCGAGCACGGTTCGCGCGCCGACTGTCGCGCCGGCGGCGACCGTGCAGCCGGGGCCGACCAGCGCCGGGCCGTGGACGCTGCCCGCGACCGCGGTGCTGTCGTGTTCGAGCAACACCCCCCCGGCGCGTGCGACCTCGCGTCCGACCTCTGTCCGGACCTCCCCTTCGAGGATGTCGTAGGTCGCCTGCAGGTAGCGCTGAGGGGTGCCGATGTCGAGCCAGTAGCCGCTGGCCTCAAAGCCGTACAAGCCGTTGCCGACCAGCTCCGGGAAGACATCGCGCTCGATCGACAGCTTGGTCCCGGCGGGCGGCATCGAATCGAGCACCTCGCGCTCGACCACATACACCCCGAGGCTGATCAGGTTGGTGTCGATCTCGTCCGGGCTCGGCTTCTCGAGGAACTCGATCACCGAGCCGTCCTCGTCGCGGCGGACGAGCCCGTACGCCGAAGGATCCTCGACGCCGATCAGGCCAAGCGTGATCCGCGCGCCGGTCTGCTCGTGCTGGCGCAGCTGCGCGCTCAGGTCGACGTCGGTCAACACATCGCCGTTGAGCATCAGGAAGCGGTCCTCGAGCAGGTCCTGCGCGAACTTCAGCGCCCCGCCGGTTCCCAGTGGCCGCGGCTCCTCGACATAGCGCAGACGGATCCCGAGCGCCGAGCCGTCGCCCAGGACCCTGCGAACGCCGTCGGCCATGAAGCCGCACGACAGGATCGCCTCGTCGACGCCATGGCCACGCAGCCATTCGAGCATGTAGGAGATGAACGGGCGCTGGACGAGCGGGACCGCGGGTTTCGGGATCGTCGAGGTCAGCGGCCGTAGTCGCGTGCCCTCGCCGCCGGCGAGGATCAGTGCCTGCATCTCAGCGTCCGATGCCCTCGTAGGTCAGGCCGGCGGCGGCGACGGCGTCGCGGTCGATGAAGTTGCGGCCGTCGATCAGCAGCTTGCCGGCCATCCGCGACGCCACCTCGCTCCAGTCGAGCTCGGCGAACTCGGGCCACTCCGTCACCAGGATCAGCGCATCCGCATCCTCGACGGCATCCAGCGCCGAGGACGAGAACTCGACCCCGGTCATCAGCTTGCGCGCCTCACGCTCGGCGATCGGGTCATACGCGCGGACCTTCGCTCCGTCGGCCTGCAGCCGCGCCGCGAGCACCAGCGACGATGCCTCGCGCATGTCGTCGGTCTGCGCCTTGAACGCCAGCCCGAGCAGGGTGATCCGCTTGCCGACCAGCGAGCCGAGGTGCTTCTGCAACTTGGCGACCACCCGTCGCTTCTGGAGCTCGTTGACTTCGATCACCGCGGTCAGCAGCTGGAAGTGATAGCCCGAGTTGCCGGCCAGCTGTTTGAGCGCCGAGACATCCTTCGGAAAACACGAGCCGCCGAACCCAATACCCGGCCGTAGGAAGTGCTTGCCGATCCGTTCGTCAAGGCCCATACCGCGCGCGACCTCGAGCACGTCGGCGCCGGCCTCCTCGCAGACGTTGGCGATCTCGTTGATGAACGAGATCTTGGTCGCCAGGAACGCGTTCGCGGCCAGCTTGACCATCTCGGCGCTGGCGATGTCGGTCCGCACGAGCGGCGCGTCGAGCGGCTCGTAGAGCTCGGCGACGGCGTCGCCTGCCCAGTTGCCGTCGTCTCCGATCACGACCCGGTCGGGCTTGCGGAAGTCCTCGAGCGCCGACCCCTCCTTGAGGAACTCGGGACACGCGACGTAGGCGAACCCGTTCTTGCCCTGTTCGGCCATCACCCGCTGGATCGCGGCGCCGGTGCCGACCGGGACCGTCGACTTCATCACCAGCGCGTGCCGGTCGGAGGCCGGCATCTCGGCGACGACCGCGTTGACCGACGACAGGTCGGCGTCGCCTGAGTAGGTCGGAGGCGTGCCGACGGCGACGAACAGCAACCGCGCGTGCTCGACCGCCGGCGCCAGAGCGGTCGAGAAATGCAGCCGCTCCCGGCTGCGCGCCACGGACTCCTCGAGCCCGGGCTCGTAGATCGGGATCTCGCCACGCTTCAGCCGCGCGATCTTGTCGGCGTCGACATCGACGCACCAGACCTCGTTGCCGAGCTCCGCGAATCCGGCCGCAGTCACGAGACCCACGTAGCCGGTGCCGATCACCGCGATCGGCTCGCGTTCCGCGGATCCGTTCATCGACCGGTGTGTGTTCGGGGGCCCTGCATCGAGCGCCGGAGGGTAGCGGGCGCTAGTGGGCCAGCGTCAACGACGCGGCCATCGCCAGCATCTGCCCGTTGCCGATCGAGTCGGTCAGCGAGTTGGAGATCCAGTAAACGCCGACCGGCGTGCGCCAGGCGACGAGACTCACGTGGGCGCCGTTCTGGTACAGGTAGAGCAGCTTGCCGTTGACGTTGCGCGTCTCCGTCGGGCTGTTGAGGATCGGCGGGTGCTGCCAGGTCGTTCCCTGGACCCCGTAGTACTCACCGAGCGCCGAGTTGATCACGAGCGTCAACCGGTACGCCGGGTAGACGCCGCCGCCGCGCCCGTGGATCTCGTAGCCGCGCGGATACGAGCCGACGTACTCGCTGTTCGGATTCGGATACTCGTCGCAGTTGCCTGTCAGGCTGAAGCAGTAGTCCGCGCCCGACACGATCAGCCTCGGGTAATAGACCGGCATCGCCACGCCGCCGAGCTGCTTGGCCTGCTGCCGGCCGTCGGCGGGATCCGGCGTCAGGCCGGCCGTGTTGAGCTTCGTGTGCTTGTGGTGGTGGTTTGAGCCGCTGCCCCCGGTCGCCGCCGCCGCGGTCGGCTGGGTCGGGGTCATGAACTGCCGGAACGCCGCGAGCTCGGCGCCGGTCGAGGTCGCAACGACGTAGCACGGCGTCTGCCCGGTCCCGCCCCCGCATGGCAAAAAGCTCGCCGGGAACGGGATCTGTTTGATCTGATGTCCGGCAGCACCGAGCACGAGGTCGAACAGGTTGATCAGCCCGTCGGTCGTGTGGAGGCTGTGGTCGGTCTGCACATGGGCCCCGAAGATCTTCAGCAACTTGTCGCGGTTATTGAAGATCTGGGAGACGCTGTACTGGTCCTTGGCCCAGCGGATGAAGTCCTGCTGGCGCGCGTTGCGGACGATGTCGGAGTCCGTGTGCCGGAAGCGCACGAACTGCAGCGCCTGGGGCCCACACAGCTTCTGATAGCCGGCCTGGATGTCGATGCTCGAGTAGTCCGTCTGCGCGGTGTTGTTGTAGTAGCGGTGATCGACGTCGGTGTAGACGCAGCCGATCGCGTTGACGAGGTCCTCGAAGCCGCCGAAGTTCACATCGAGGATGTGGTTGACGACCAGCCCCGGGAACACCTGCGACTTGAGCGTGTTGATCAGCAGCTTGGGGCCGCCCTCGGAGTAGGCGGCGTTCAGCTTCGCCGTCCCATCGGGGAGCTGGACCCTGAGGTCGCGCGGGACCGACAGCATGTTGATCGTCGACGAGCTCGCGTCGAGCCGGATCAGCATCATCGTGTCGGTGTTCGCCGAGCTGTACGGCGTGCCGGCGCGGTGGTCTGAGCCGATCACGAGGATCGTCTGCGGGTCGCCCGGGTTCGGGAGCTTGATCGGGACGTCCTTGAACGCCGGCGTCTGGCTGAGGTAATTGGTGATCTGCTTGACCTGCAGCAGGCCGGCAACCGCCGTCGTCGCGGCCGTGAAGCTGATGATCAGCACGCCGGCGAGCGCGAACCGCCACAGCGCCCCTCCACGGGAACGCGGCAGCAACCTCATGCGAGCCCGCCTTCGATCGCCGTCAGCCCGCCACCGGAGTCACGCTGCTCGAGCCACGCCGGCAGCGAGTGGACGAAGTCACCGAGCGCACGGCGGTAGCGCACGAGCGAACTGAGCGAAACCCATTCCTCGGGCCCGTGGTGGCCTGAGCCGGACGGACCGAACTCAACCGCCGTGATCCCCGCCTCGATGAACGAAGCCACGTCGGAGGCACCGTCCCGTCCGACGCTGAGCGTTTCCACGTCGGGCAGCGCGCGCGACAGAGCGTCGCGCAGGGCGCGCACGTACAGGTTGGACGGCGACACGGTCACCGGGGGATAGATGAACGTACGCTTGACGTCGATCCCGGGGATCGACCGCACCTGCGCAAGGATCTCGCCCGGGTCCTGGCCGGGCAGAAAGCGCACGTCGACGGCCATCTCGCACCGGTCCGGGACCTTGTTTAGCGCATCGCCGCCCTCGATCCGTCCGAGGTTAATCGACGGCCGGTCGAACATCTCCGACGACTCGCACGAGAAGGGCAGTGTCTCGATCTGACGAAACACGTCGACCGCCTTCAGGACCGCGTTGTCGCCGAGCCATGGGGTCGAGCTGTGGGCGGCGCGACCGTGCACGACGATCCGCATCACCAGCACGCCCTTGGCCTGGACGCCGATGTGCATGTTGGTGGGTTCGCCGGTGATCGCAAAATCCCCGCCCAGGCCGGCGCTGACGATCGCGACAGTCGAGCGCTCGTCGAGCTCCTCGGACTCCTCGTCGCCGACGCAGATCAGGCGCACCTTGACCTGATCGGAATGCTCGACATCCTTGAGCGCCCACATCATTGCCGCCAGCCCGCCCTTCATGTCGTAGGCGCCGCGGCCGATCAGCCGGTCACCCTCGACCCGCGGCTCGAATTGCTCGGGTCGGCCGGGCACGACGTCGAGGTGGCCGTGGAAGACCACGCACGGCGCGCCCGGATGGCGGGCGCCGACCTCGGCGACCAGCACGGGCCGGCCGTTGTGATCGTGATCGCGCACCTCGATATCGCGAGATTCGAGCCAACCCTTGACGAATCCTGCGGCTGCGACGAGATCGTCAGGGCGCGACGTTTCATAGCGGACCAACTGCTCGACCAGACTGCGCTCGTCAACCATCGGGCAGCGGAGCTTAGGCTCCGTAACTGACGCCTGGATAAGCCACCAACCGCACTCAGCTGTCCCCGGCGATCCGCAGAAACGCCTCCCAGCGGCGCTTGTCGCGCTCCGCGACGCGCTTGCGCTCTGAGTCGTCACCGGCCTGCTCGAGCTCATGCTCGGCCTGCTGCAGACGCTCGCGCAGCTCTGCGGCGTCGAGCGCGCCCGCTTCGTGGGCCTCCTCGACCAGCAGCAGCGCCCGTCCCTCCGCCACCTGCAAGTAGCCCTCGGCCTGCGCGAAGCGGACCACGTCGGACTCGGACTTGTAGAGGCGCAGCTCCGTCGGATCGAGCATCGCCAGCAGCGGTGAGTGGTTGGCGAGCACGCCGATCGAGCCGACGGCCGTCTTCGTCGAGACCATCTCGACGTCGTCGTTGAACACCTCGCCCTCGGGCGTCAGGACCTCGACTGGGAACTTAGTGTGCGCCATGCGCTACTGCTGATCCTCGGATTGCGACTCATCGGGCTCCTCCGGGCTCGGCTCCTTCTCGGCCTCGCCGCCGCGCGCGTCGGCGACCACCTCGTCGATCGTCCCCTTCATGAAGAATGCCCGCTCGGGCAGATCGTCGTGCTTGCCTTCGAGGATCTCCTTGAAGCCACGGATCGACTCCTCGACGGGCACGTACCTGCCATCGATTCCGGTGAACTGAGTCGCTACGAAGAACGGCTGCGACAGGAAGCGCTCCATCTTGCGGGCCCGGTTGACGGTCACCTTGTCCTCGTCGGACAGCTCGTCGATCCCGAGGATCGCGATGATGTCCTGGAGCTCCTTGTAGCGCTGGAGCACCTGCTTGACGCGGTTGGCGACATCGAAGTGCTCCTCGCCGAGGATCTCGGGCTTGAGGATCGTCGAGGTCGAATCGAGTGGGTCGACGGCTGGATAGATCCCCTTCTCCGAAATCGAGCGCGACAGCGTCGTGGTCGCGTTGAGGTGCGCGAACGCCGACGCGGGCGCAGGGTCGGTGAGGTCGTCGGCCGGGACGTAGATCGCCTGGATCGACGTCACTGAGCCCTTGCGTGTAGAGGTGATTCGCTCCTGGAGCTGGCCCATCTCGGACTCCAGCGTCGGCTGGTAGCCGACCTGCGACGGCATCCGCCCCAGCAATGCCGACACCTCGGAGCCAGCCTGCACGAAGCGGAAGATGTTGTCGATGAACAGCAGCACGTCCTGACCCTCCTGGTCGCGGAAGTACTCCGCCATCGTTAGGCCGGACAGGGCCACACGCATGCGGGCGCCGGGCGGCTCGTTCATCTGGCCGAAGACGAGCATCGTCTTGTCCAGGACGCCCGATTCCTTCATCTCGAGCCACAGGTCGTTGCCCTCGCGCGAGCGCTCGCCGACGCCGCAGAACGCCGACAGGCCGCCGTGCTCCTTGGCGAGGTTGTGGATCAGCTCCTGGATGAGCACCGTCTTGCCCACCCCGGCGCCGCCGAACAGACCGACCTTGCCGCCCTTGGCGTACGGGGCGAGCAGGTCGATGACCTTGATCCCGGTCTCGAACATCTCGGTCGTCGGGGTGAGGTCCTCGACGCGTGGCGCCGGCTGGTGGATCGCGCGGCGCTCGGTGTCCGCGGGCAGCGGATCGCCGAGGTCGATCGGCTCGCCGAGCAGGTTGAAGATGCGTCCGAGGGTCACCTGGCCGACGGGCACCGTGATCGGCGCTCCCGTGTCGATCACCTCGGCGCCGCGGGCGAGACCGTCCGTGGTGTCCATCGCAACGGCGCGCACGCGGTCGTCGCCGAGATGCTGCTGGACCTCGCAGACGAGCACGGC
>JBKQJQ010000296.1:0-2667 GCA_052147875.1 Solirubrobacteraceae bacterium
GCCCCTCGCGCTGTGGTCTTGCCCTCGGACCCGAGGCCCGCGAATGCCTCGAACATCTCCTGCGTGTGAAGCGCGGGACGGAGCTCGACCACGCCTTCGATCGCCACGGTTCCCGGGTTTGACTCGGAGTGACGGACTCCGATTGGAACCACGATCGTCTCACCCGGGCCGATCACGTGTTCCTCGCCGTTGACGGTGAAGTGCGCCTCGCCTGCGGCGATCATGAATCGCTCCTCCTGGTGCGGATGCAGGTGCTCGGTGATCGCGCCACCGGGCATGCTGTGCCACTTGAAGCGAACGACGTCCTCCCCGTCGTCTTGGGCAGCAGCGACGACCTGGATCCGCTCGCCAGTCGCCGGGTTGGAGAACTCGCGAAATCGGTCGGCGTCGGTCACGGTCATGACTTGCCCGCGCCTCCATTGCGGTCGCGGTACCAGTTGACGGTCGCCGTGACAGCGGCCTTCAGCGGGGTGGCTGAGGCGCCAAACGTCGTCTCGTATTTGGAGGTGTCGAGCACGAAAGGCTGCTCGAACTCGTAGGACAGCTCCACGAGCTCGCGAATCGTCGGGTTGAACAGCCCCAGGGCACGCACCGCCAGCTTGGGGAGCACGCGGACGCCGACCGGGTGCCCGACGTCAGCGGCGACGAGCTCGAGCAGCTCCCGGGTCGTGACCGTCTCCGGCCCCGGCAGGTGCCACACGCCGCCGATTGCGCGTTCGTCGGTGCCGAGCGTCGCCAGACCCGCCGCAATGTCAGGGATGTAGCTGTAGGTGTGTGGCAGGTCGGGGTTGCCGATGAAGTCGGCGCTCTTTCGGGCAACCGCATTGCCGAACACGCGCTCACCGAGCGATGAGTCGGTCGCGCCTGCCCCGAAGAAGTCTGACGCTCGCCCGATCGCGATTCTGATCCGGCCGGCTTGTGCGGCGGCCAGCAGCTCCTGGGTCATCGCCGCTCGGGTGCGGCCCTTGGCGGTCGTCGCCGCGAGCGGGAGATCCTCGGTCATAGCCTTGCCCCCTGTCGGGCCGTAGCCGTAGATGTTCTCCAAGGTCACGAGCAGCGCACCGTTGCGTTCAGCCGCGGCCATAACTCCGCGCTGCAGCGGCGGGAAGCGCTCAGGCCAGTCGGTGTAGGGCGCGTTCAGACACTGGTAGACGACCGTTCCGCCCTCAGCCGCTTCGGCGGCGGCATCAGGGTCGGTCGCGTCAGCCGCCCGCCAATCGACACCATCCGCGAGCGCCGTCCGGCTCCGCGACACCGCCCGCACCGCCAACCCCATCCCAGCCAAGCGCGCGCTCAGCGCCCACCCGACCTGACCGACTCCGAACACCACATGCAGCCGATCGTCGCTCATGACTCAGCCCTAGCGCCCGCGGGGACGACAACCTTGTCGGCCTTGAGCTGCTCCGCCGCGAGCCGGACGCCCGCGAGGTCATGGAAACCAGCGACCGCAGTACCAAGCAACAGAACGCCAGCAGCCAGGCCCGTCGTGGCGACCAGTGGGGTGCCCGACATCGTCGCGACGAGAATCAACGGTCCGACGGTCAACAACCATCCCACCGGGCGGTAACGAGGGACATTGACCCGGTGGTCAAGCCACAGCAACAGCGGCCCGATCGTGATCGCGATCGACGGCAGCACCCAGTCGGAGTGCCCCGCTGCGGTTACGATCACCGGCAGCACGAACGCCGCGATGAGCTCGATCACGGTGGCGATGGTGACGGCCCGCTCGAGTCGCTTGCCCTCCCGGCTGCGCGGCCGCGGTGCGGTCCCGGCCGTGGCCCTCGCGGCGTAGGCGAAGCTCGCCAGCACCGCCACGGCGGACAGCGCGATCAGCACAGCCCCGACGGTGCCTCCGATGGCGTGCGAGCCGCGCACGAGCCAGAACCCGGCGAAGGCCGTCTGGATCAGCCCACCCACGCGCCTCACCCGACGCGACCACGCGGCGGTCGGGGTCAGCTCTGGACCGCTCTGGGCCAGAAGGCTCGAATCTTGTTGGGCACTACTTCCCGCGCTGCGGCTCGCTGCACGGTCGCGACTACGCTCAGCCGCCATTCCTGCCCCGATCGTTGACCCTGCGAGCAACTACCGATCGACGATCGAAAGTCTCGAAGATGTCACGGTCGAGCCTAACAGAGCCCCGCGCCGCGGGGATCGCGGCCGCTTAGCCACCCGCTACTGCATCAGGCCTCGACGGCGAGATCATCACGCGCCCCAGCCCGATCACCTCCATCTCTGTCTGCGGCGCGCAGACGGCAATCTGCTCGGACTCGTTGCGCAGGGTCCGGCGCAGCCACACGAAGGCCAGGGCGCCGAGGACCGCCGGCACCCACAGAGCGATCGCGCGATAAGCCAGCACCGCCGACGCGGCAGAGGTGATCGGCACGCTGTAGAGGACCAGAGCTCCGACGAGCCCGGCGTCGACGCCCCCGATGCCCCCGGGAACCGGGATCAGGCCGCCGAGCTCGCCGATCAGGTACGCGATCCACACGATCGCGAGCGGCGGTGCGGCCCCGAAGGCGCGGAACGTCGCCCACAGGACCATCACGTCGAAGAACAGGTAGGCGACGATCCCGCCGATGAGCCACGCGTTGCGTTCTCGCAGCAGTGCAACCGCCTCGTTCACGCCGTCCGCGACGGCTACCAGGGTCTTCAGCGCCAGACCTGAGA
>JBKQJQ010000297.1:0-40707 GCA_052147875.1 Solirubrobacteraceae bacterium
CATCTGCCCGTCGCGATCCGGTTGAGCTGTTGGAGGAGCAGGCCGTGTCGCGCGTGCCGGAGCTGGTGCCGATCCGCTACGGGCGGATGCTGGTCTCGCCGTTTACGTTCTACCGCGGTGCGGCGTATCTGATGGCGGCGGACCTCGCCGGCTCGCAGAGAACTGGTTTGCGCGTGCAGTTGTGCGGTGATGCGCACCTGTCGAACTTCGGCGGGTTCGCCGCGCCGGATCGCCGGTTGGTGTTCGATCTCAACGACTTCGACGAAACGCTGCCGGGCCCGTTCGAGTGGGATCTCAAGCGGCTGGTCGCGAGCTTCGCGGTGGCGGGACGTGACCTCGGGTTTCCCGTCAACGCCCGGCGCGGGGTCAACCTGGCGGTGACGCGCGCGTATCGCGACTCGATGCGGGCTCTCGCCTCGATGAAGACGTTTGATCTGTGGTACTCGCGGGTCGACGCCGAGGCGCTGATCGCACAGTTTCAGAGCGAGGCGAGCGCGAAGCGGCGCAGGCTGATGGAGAAGAATCTCGCCAAGACACGGGCGAAGGACAGCCTGCGTGCGTTCTCGAAGCTCACGACGATCGTCGACGGTGAGCCGCGGATCATCAGCGACCCGCCGCTGCTCGTGCCGATCGAAGACCTCTCCGACGGCCGCGATATCGAGGCGTTCGCACGCAGCGTGAACCGCGGCTACCGACGCACGCTGCAGGGCGATCGCAGACATCTGCTGGAGCGCTTCCGCTACGTGCACGCGGCCCGCAAGGTAGTCGGGGTCGGCAGCGTCGGCACGCGCGCATGGATCATGCTGATGGTCGGCCGCGACAACGATGATCCGCTGTTCCTGCAGCTCAAGGAAGCCCAGCCCTCCGTGCTGGAGCCGTTCCTGGGCAAGAGCCAATATGCGAGCCACGGCCAGCGTGTCGTTGAGGGCCAGCGCCTGATGCAGGCCGCCAGCGACATCATGCTCGGCTGGCACGGCGTAGCCGGTCTGGACGGCGTCGAGCGCGACTTCTACTTCCGCCAGCTCTGGGACGAAAAGGGCTCGGTGATCATCGAGGGCATGAAACCCAGAGAACTCGCCGCGTACGCCGAGATCTGCGGCCGCACGCTGGCCCGCGGCCACGCGCGCTCCGGCGACGCTGTCACGATCGGCGCCTATCTCGGATCAAATGACGCCATGGACCAGGCACTCGCCGACTTCGCGGAGCTCTACGCCGACCAGAACGAACTTGACTACGCCGCGCTCACCAAAGCCGTCAAGACCGGGCGCGTCAACGCACAATCAGGGCTCTAGCGCACCACCGATACGCGGTCCGGGTCTCGCCACGGGGTTGCAGACGGGCAGCCCAGCGATCCCCTTCGAAGGATGAGAGCAGCCGAGGAGGCTTCCTTCGGAGTCTTCGGACGTCGGAAGCGCTTCGAGCACGCGCTTATCAAGGTCGCTCATCTCGACCTCGTCAGGCTGGTATTCGAACTCTCCTGCGAGGCGCTCGTCTAGACGGAAGTTTTCGGTGGTGAGGTGATGAATCCCGCGTGTTGGCGCGGGATTCGGGTGCTGTGGGCTGGTTTGGCTTTGGCTACTTGGCGAGGGTGACGTTGAGCAGCGCGAGAGCCTTGGCTTGGACGTCGTTGGCGTTGGTCAGTCGGGGGAAGGTGTGTTCGTTTGTGGCGATGCGGAGTTGGTTGCGGCAGATCGTGCCGAGCTCGGCGATCAGGTCGGGGAGGTTGTAGGCGGGCAGGCCGTCCGGGGTGTGGTGGCTGCCGGCCTTGGTGTTCGCGGCGGGTGAGCGTTGGGCGGGCGCGACCGGGTCAGCGGGGGTGAGCGGGGTGTCGTCGGTGTAGAGCATCGGCGCGAGCCGGGCTTGGAGCTCGAACAGCAGGTGGTAGGCGAGTAGGAATAGGAAGAAGTGCGCCTCGACGCGGTCCTGGAGGTGGTGGCGGATCGGGCGGACATCGAGCGCGTCCTTGATCGTGCGGTACGCGCGTTCGGCCATCTTCAGTTGTTTGTAGACGCGCACGACCGCCTGGCTGGTGAGCTGCTCGGCGGGGCAGGTGGTGCGCAGCACGTAGAGCCCGTCGAGCGCGGCCTCGGTCTGGATCTGCTCGGTCTTGCGCGCGTAGGCGAACGCGCCGTTGGTGATCTCGAGCTCGAAGTGCTTGGCGACCTTGTACTTGTTGATCACGCGGCCGACGCGCTGCCCGATCGCGCCGGCGTCCGCGGCGTGAAGGCGCCCGCGCGGATTGGTGACTGACGCTGTGACCTTGTCCAGCTCGCGCTCAGTCGCTGCCAGCAGGTCCTCGCGCTTTCGAGCTCGCTCGGCAGCGAGGTGCGGGTTGCGGCAGACCACGAGCCGCTCACCGGGGAACTCCTCGCTTGAGATCTCGGCGAGGCTGGTCTGATCGAACAGCGAGAGCTGCAGCTCACCTGCCTTAACCAGCTTGCGGATCTGCGCGCTCTTCAGCGCGGACACGAAGCCGGCGCCCTGCTCTTTGAGCGTGGCGGCGTGCGCGTCGGTGATCATCGCGCGGTCGCCGACGAGGATCACTCGCTCGATCCCGAACCGCTCGCGGACGGTGTCGATCACCCCCGGCACCGTGCTCGGGTCGGCGGTATTGCCCGGGTGCACCTGCACCGCGACCGGCCGTCCCTGCGGGGAGCACACCAGCCCCCAGTTGACCTGCAGCTTCCCCGGCTTGCCGTCGCGACTGTGCCCGAGCGCCGCCAGCGGGCAGCAGCGGCCCTCCACATAGCTGGAGGACAGGTCGTAGAGCACAAACCCACCGTCGGTCAAATGACGTTTGGCGAGCGTGTTCTGGACCCGCTGCTGGCGGTCAAGCAACCAGTCCATCGCATCCAGCAGCTCGGGCTCGGTCACCCCGCCCAGCGACAGCTCATCGGCCACTGTGGTCTGGTGAAAGCGGCGGGTCATCGACAGCTTCGAGCACGGGCCGATCACGAGCTGGCAGATCATCGCGACACACAGGTCTCGTTCGCGGCAGCGCTCGCGGGAAAGCAGCCGCTCGAGATCGAGCCCTCTGAGCACCCCGAGCACCGCGGCGACGTGACCGTGCGGGGAGGAGCGCTCGATCTGCAGCTGCTCGTCGAGGTCGACGAGCACCCGGCCGGCGAGCATCTTGCGGATCGCGTCGATCACCTCGATCGGGAGGTGTGAGAGATTCCCGAGGTTCTCGTGCTTGACCTTGCCGCCCTCGCGGTAGGAGCGCCGCAGCAGGTAGGACGTGTATTCGTTGCCACCCTTCCCCTTCGTCTTGATTGTGGCTACGTGAGCTTGACCGCCACGTCGAGGCATTACCGACAGAATAGCTGCCCACCCGGACGGAATCAAGGCACGACTTTGGCTACATCAAACCACCAAAAAGAAGCCCGATCCCCGTAAACACAGGCGATCGGGCCTCAAACCCTCAAAAACTTCCGCCTAGTGACGCTCGAGGATCGTCATCCCTCGCCGGCCGAGCAGCCCCGACAGTGACACGCTCGAGCCCAGCTCCCGCAGCTCGCCGCGCAGCACGTCGCGCCACGTTCCCTCCACGCCGGTCAGCGACGCCGCAGGCGGACCGGCCCGCAAGGCCACGATCACCAGCACCTCGTCGCCGCGCAGGAAGGCGACACCGTCGTCGCCGGCCGGGAGCGGCTGATACGCACCCGCGAACGCCCGAGGGCGCCGGATCCGCAGCGACAGCAGCCGTATCGTCAGCCACAGCTTCGCGGTGTGCCGGTCCGGCCGCGCGCCCCCGAGCATGCGCGCGAGCATCGCCCGGTACCAGCCCCAGTCCACAGGCCGCCGGTTGTCGGGATCGACCAGCGCCCGGAACGCGAGCTCGTCACCCTGGTAGATGTCCGGAATGCCGGGAACCGTCAGCTTCAGCGCCAGCATCCCGAGGCCGATCCGCTCCCCGAGCGACATGACGCGCTCGACGAACGGGTCAAAGCTCGACCGGAACTCGTCGTGGGAGTACAGCCGGCCGCAGAAGTCGAGCACCGCGTCCTCCCAGGCGGTGTCCTGCTTGACCCAGCTGGTGTTGCGCTTGGCCTCGCGCAGCGCCTTGCGCATGTACTCGCGCATCCGCTCGAGCTCGATCGGCCACGCCCCGACGAGCGTCTGGAGCAGGAAGTAGCGCTCCTGCTCGTCGGGCGCGCCGCGGGCGCCGACCAGCGGCGCGGTGACCGATAGCCAGCGACGGACGCGCTCATCCCACTCGTCCGCCACCCAGGTCAGCGCCGCGATCCGCGCCCGTACGTCGGCGGACCGCTTGGTGTCATGAGTACACGTGGCCAGCATCGAATGCGGCCAGCGGTCACCGCGCTCGGCGTTGGCGGCGTGAAACGCGTCGACGGTGATCCCGAAGCGGCCGGGGTCGCCGCCGACCTCGTTGAGAGCCAGCAGCCGTGCGTAGCGGTAGAAGGCGGTGTCCTCGACGCCCTTTGCGACTACCGGCGGGCTGGTCTGCTGAAAGCGCGTGACGAACTCGGTCGGTGCCTCGCGTTCGAGCAGCAGCCGCCGCGCGATGCCGCCAGGCATCCGGGCGCGATCGATCGCTGCACGGTCCTGCTGCGCCACCTCGCCCCGCTGCGGGTCGATGTAGGTCCGGTAGACCGGCATCGACGCCAGCGCGAGCTCGATCGCCCGTGAGCCTCCGACTGCGCGTGCCAGCCATTCGATCTCGGGGGCGAAGGTCGTCTGTGCCTGCTCCAGCTTCGCGTCGATTGCGACCGCATCAAAGTCACGCTGGTCGCCGGACACCCGTATCCAGAGGTTCGTGAACGCCGGCTCGGCACCGCCGTCGACGAACAGCGCGCAGACTTCGTTGAGGAACTCGTAGCCGACCGTACCCAGCACCGGCCAATCGCGCAGCCGCTCGGACGGCTCGAGGATCTTCTCGATCCAGACCTGGAGCGCGCCGCCATCGCGCAGCCGCTGAAAGTACGCGGCCGGGTCGGCGAGCCCGTCGGGATGGTCGATCCTCAGCCCGTCGATAACCCCCTCGCCGACGAGGCGGAGGGGCAGCTCATGGGTCGCGGCGAACACCTCGGGATCCTCCTGGCGCACGCCGGCGAGGTCGTCGATGTCGAAAAACCGGCGATGACGGCCGGTCTCCGGGTCGATATCGAAGAACCGCTCGCGCAGCTGCGGGTCGGTCCAGAAACGGTTGTGCTCGTCGACCGCCATGTGGTTCGGGACCAGGTCGAGGACGAGCCCGAGTCCGGCGTCGTGGGCGTCTGCAGCCAGCGCCCGCAGTCCATTCTCGCCGCCGAGCTCGTCCGACACGCGGGTCGGATCGATCACGTCGTAACCGTGGCTCGATCCTGCGCGAGCGTGTAGCGACGGCGACAGGTAGAGGTGCGAGATCCCGAGGTCGCGCAGGTACGGGACCAGCTCGCGAGCGGCCGCGAAGTCAAACGAGGCGTTGAGTTGCAGGCGGTAGGTCGCCCGTGGCGAACGAGGGTTGCTCAAGCTACGCACTTCAGGATCGTGATCGAGTGCGCGGTCACGTTAACCAATGCCTGGGCGTCGTAGCCGGTGCTGCCCGCCTCCGCGCCCGGGTCGGCGGTGCACAGCTCGAGCTCCCAGCGCGTGCCCATCCGCCGTCGCGGAAGCTTGAACTCCCGGTCCTCGGCGTGGGCGTTGAACAGCAGCACGAACGAGTCGTCGGAGACCGCCTCGCCTTGCGGGCCCGGATTGAGGATCGCGTCGCCGTTCAGAAACATCCCCAGCACGGCTTCACCGTGCTGCCAATCCCGGTTGGTCATCCTGCGCCCATCGGCGCGAAACCACCACACGTCGGGCAGCCCGAAGCCGTTTATCACCTGGCCGCGGAGGAAGCTCTCGCGGCGGAACGTGCAGTGCTCACTGCGTAGCCTGATCAGCCGGCGGGTGAACGCATGCATCTCCCGCGCGTCGGGATCCTCATTCCAGTCGTACCACGAGAGCTCGGAGTCATGGCACCAGCTGTTGTTGTTGCCACGCTGCGTCCGGTTGCGCTCATCGCCGCCCAGCAGCATCGGCGTACCTTGCGAGATCAGCAGCGTGGTGAGGAAGTTGCGCTGCTGACGGCGGCGGAGCTCGCGGATCTCCGGGTCGTCGGTCTCGCCCTCGACGCCGCAGTTCCAGGAGCGGTTGTCGTCGGTCCCGTCCTGGTTGTCGTCGAGGTTGGCCTCGTTGTGCTTGGTCTCGTAGGTGACGAGGTCTTGAAGCGTGAATCCGTCGTGAGCGGTGATGAAGTTGATCGACGCGAACGGGTCACGCCCGTCTGACTCGTACAGGTCGGACGAGCCCGCAAGGCGCGAGGCGAAGTCGCCGACGCTCGCCGATGCCCGCCAGAAGTCACGCATCGTGTCGCGGTAGACACCGTTCCATTCCGACCACAGGATCGGGAAGTTGCCGACCTGGTAGCCGCCCGGGCCGACGTCCCACGGCTCGGCGATCAGCTTCACCTGTGACAGGACCGGGTCCTGATGGATCGTGTCGAAGAACGCCGACAGCCGGTCGACGTCGAAGAACTCCCGCGCCAGCGCCGCCGCGAGGTCGAACCGGAACCCGTCGACGTGGCACTCGACCACCCAGTAGCGCAGCGAGTCCATGATCAGCCGCAGGACACTCGGATGGACCGGGTTGAGCGAGTTGCCGGTGCCGGTGAAGTCCATGTAATGGCGCGGGTCGTCCGGCACCAGGCGGTAGTAGGCGGAGTTGTCGATCCCCTTGAAGGACAGCATCGGCCCGAGGTGATTGCCCTCGGCGGTGTGGTTGTAGACGACGTCGAGGATCACCTCGATCCCGGCCTGGTGCAGCGCCTTGACCATCCCCTTGAACTCCCTCACCTGCTCCCCGCGGCGACCGGTGGCGGCGTATTCGGAGTGCGGCGCGAAGTAGCCGATCGTGCTGTAGCCCCAGTAGTTGCGAAGCCCCCGCTCGAACAGGAACGACTCGTCGGAGATGTGATGCACCGGCAACAGCTCGACCGCGGTGATCCCGAGCTGCTTCAGGTAGGCGATCGCCGGCTCCGAGGCGAGCCCAGCGTACGTCCCGCGCAGGTCCTCGCGAACCTCGGGGTGACGCATCGTGAAGCCCTTGACGTGAGTCTCGTAGATGAGCGTGTCGGTGAGCGGCACCCGCGGCGGCGAGTCCCCCTCCCAGTCGAAGGTCGGGTTGACCACGACCGACTTCGGGACCGCGCCGGCGTCGTCCTCGTCGTCGGGCTCGTAGTCGTCGTCCTCGCCGCCGGTGGGGACGTACGGAAGCACGTTGGCGTCGTGCGCCCAGTCGACGACACCGTCGATCGCCTTCGCGTACGGGTCCAGCAACAGCTTGTCGGGATTGAAGCGGTGGCCGTCGGCAGGTGCGTAGGGACCGTGCACCCTGAAGCCGTAGCGCTGCCCCGGCCCGACGCCAGGCAGGTAGCAATGCCAGTTGAGCGCCCGCCGGGCGGCGACCTCGATCCGGGTCTCGGCGCCGGCGTCGTCGAACAGGCACAGTTCGACTGCCTCGGCGTGCTCAGAGAACAGCGAGAAGTTGGTCCCGGCTCCGTCCCACGATGCGCCGAGCGGGAACGGCCGCCCGGGCCAGACCTCGGTCACCTGATCAAGGCTCCAGACATCGGCGGCAGTTTGAGGTATCCCTCGGAGAGAATCGCCCAGTCGTCGGTCGCGAGCTCGATCGCGCCGCCCTCGCACTCCAGCCGCAGCCAGCCGGTGCCGAAGTTGCACACGACCGCGTGCGCGCCGCGACGGAAGCGCAGCCAGCGCTCTGACTCGTCGTACGCGATCGCCGTCGCGTCGCCGGGCGCGAGGCGCTTGCGCGCTTCGATCAGGCGCGCGTAAAGCCGCGCGATCTCAGTGTCGCTGCGCCGCGTCAGCTTCGAGCGCTCGAACGTCGCCGGGTCCTCTGGATCGGGCGGCTGATGCTCAAACGAAACGAACGACGCGAACTCGCGCCGGCGACCTTCGCGCGTCGCGACCGCGATCTCCTCGTCGATGTGGTTTGAGAAGAACTGAAACGGCGCCAGCTCGCCGTACTCCTCGCCCAAGAACAGCAGCGGCACAAACGGCGATAGCAGGGTGCAGAAGGCCGCCAGCGGCCGCGCCTGCGCCGGCATCCGGTCGCCGAATGCGCGGTTGCCGACCTGATCGTGGTTCTGGCAGTAGACGACGAACTTCTGCACCGGGACGTCGTCGGCCGGGGCGCCGAAGCGCCGGCGCCGAAAAGGGGAGTAGCCGCCGTCGTCGACGTGCGGGCGGTGGATTGCCTTGGCCAGCTGCGACAGGCGGCCGAAGTCCGCGTAGTAGCCGTCGCGGTCGCCGGTCAGCACCGCCCGCAGCGAGTGGTGAAAGTCGTCGGACCAGGCGGCGTCGCAGTTGTAGCCGCCCCGCGCCCGGCCGCGCATCACGATCGGGTCGTTGAGGCCCGACTCGGCGATCACGTAGGCGCGCTCGTCGAGCGCGTGCACGCGCCTGGCGACGGCGGCCACGATGTGCTCGGCGCTCGAGTCGAAGATCGCGTGGATCGCGTCGAGCCGCAGGCCGTCGACGCCGAACTCGCGGATCCAGCCCTCGGCGCTCTGGCAGACCCATTCGCGCACCGGGTCGCAGTCAGGGTCGTCGTAGTTGATCGCCTTCCCCCACGGCGTCTCGTACTTGGAGGTGAAGTAGGGGCCGAACGCCTCGAGCGCCTTGCTCCCCGAGGCGCCGACGTGGTTGTAGACGACGTCGAGGATCACGGCGAGCCCGGCGGCGTGAACCGCTTCGATCAGCCGCTGCAGGCCGTCCGGGCCGCCGTAGGAGGACTGCGCGGCGCCCAGGTAGACGCCGTCGTAGCCCCAGCCGCGCGCGCCCGGGAACTCGGCCACCGGCATCAGCTCGATCGCGGTCACGCCAAGCGCCGCCAGCTCGGGAAGGTGCGCGATCGCGCCGTCGAACGTGCCCTCGGCGCTGAACGTTCCGACGTGCAGCTCATAGATGATCAGGTCCGCGGCCGCCGGGCGCTCAAACGGCGCCGGCTGAGTCGTCGCGAGCACGCGTGAGGGCCCCCGCAGGCCCTGAGGCTGCCAGCGCGAGCACGGGTCCGGCAGGCGACGGCCGTCGACCTCGTACCAGTAGTCGTCGCCGGGGCGGGCGGTCGTGACGACCTCGTGGACCCCGTGGCCGATCTCGCGGAGCACAACTCCCCGCCCGGCCACCGAGAGTGTGATCGTGGTTGCGGACGGCGACCAGACGCGGAACTCGGTCTGCTCCTGGTCCAGCACGCGGGAGCCGAGCGGCAGCTCCCACGGCAGCGGCTCACTCATCAGGCACGAGCCAGACCGCCGCGAGCGGGGGCAGCGTCAGCTCAGCCGAGACCGGTTGGCCGTTCCACGGAATCGGCTCCGGGACCACGCCGCCGAGGTTGCCGACGTCGCTGCCGCCGTAATAGGCCGAGTCTGTGTTGAGCGCCTCGCGCCAGCGCGTCGCGCGCGGCAGGCCGAGGCGGTAGCCGGGACGCGTCACCGGCGACAAGTTGGCGGCGAACACCACGATGCGCTCGCCGTCGCGCGACTGGCGCGCGAACGCGATCACGTTCGCGTCGGCGTCGTTTGGCTCCAACCACCGGAAGCCGGCGGGATCGGAGTCGAGCTCCCAGAGCGCGGGCTCGTCCCGATACAGCCGATTGAGGTCGCGGACCAGCGACTGGATCCCGGCGTGCGCGGGCTGCTCGAGCAGATGCCAGTCGAGCGAGCGCTCGTGGCTCCACTCGGCCTGCTGGGCGAGCTCGGATCCCATGAACAAGAGCTTCTTACCAGGGTGCGCCCACATGTAGCCGTACAGCGCCCGCAGGTTGGCGAGCTTCTGCCATTCGTCGGAGCCGGCCATCTTCGTGTACAGCGACCCCTTGCCGTGGACGACCTCGTCGTGCGACAGCGGCAGCACGAAGTTCTCTGAGAACGCGTACATGAGGCTGAACGTCAGCTCGTGGTGGTGGTAGCGGCGATAGATCGGGTCCTGCTCGAAGTAGCCGAGCGTGTCGTGCATCCAGCCCATGTTCCACTTGAAGCCGAACCCGAGCCCTCCGAGGTACGTCGGCCGCGAGACGCCGGGCCACGCGGTCGACTCCTCGGCGGCGGAGATGATCCCAGGCTCGCTGCCGTGGATCACCTCGTTGAGCTGCTTGAGGAACTCGACCGCGTCGAGGTCCTCGCGGCCGCCGAACTGGTTGGGGACCCACTCGCCATCGCGTCGCGAGTAGTCGAGGTACAGCATCGACGCGACCGCGTCGACCCGGATCCCGTCGACGTGGTACTCGCGAAGCCAGAAGAGCGCGTTCGAGATCAGGAAGTTGCGGACCTCGTGGCGCCCGAAGTTGAACACCAGCGTGCCCCAGTCGGGGTGCGCGCCGCGGCGCGGGTCCGCGTGCTCGTAGAGCGCCGTGCCGTCGAATCGCGCGAGCGCGAACTCGTCGCGCGGGAAGTGCGCCGGCACCCAGTCGAGGATCACGCCGACCCCGCGCTCGTGCATCCGATCGACGAACTGGCGCAGGTCGTCAGGCGAGCCGGGGCGCGGCATCGGGGCGAAGTAGCCGGTCACCTGGTAGCCCCACGAGCCGCTGAACGGGTGCGCCATCACCGGCAGCAGCTCGACGTGTGTGAACCCGAGGTCGGTCGCGTACGCCGAGAGCTCGTCGGCGAGCTCGAGGTAGGTGAGCGGGCGGTTGTCCTCGAGCGTGTTCAGCCGCCACGACCCGAGGTGGACCTCGTAAATCGAGATCGGCTGCCCGAGCGGGACCTCCTCCCGCCGCCGCTCGAGGAACTTGGCGTCCTTCCACTTGTGGTGGGACTCGGTCACTACCGAGGCGGTCTTCGGTGGTACCTCGGCCTCCTGCGCGAACGGGTCGGCCTTCAGGACCAGATCGCCGTCGGTGGTCAGGATCTCGTACTTGTAGCGCGCGCCCGGTCCGACCTCGGGCAGGAACAACTCCCAGATCCCGCCCGAGCCCATCGAGCGCATCGCGTGCAGCCGCCCGTCCCACGAGTTGAAGTCGCCGACGACGCTGACCGCGCGTGCCGACGGCGCCCAGACGGCGAACGCCGTGCCGGTCACGCCCTGGTGCTTGCGGACGTGCGCACCGAGCTTGTCGTACAGCTCCTCGTGGCGCCCCTCGCCGATCAGGTGCAGATCCAGCTCACCGAGCGTCGGTTCGAACGAATACGGATCCTCCAAAGTGAACTTGCCGGCATCGCCGTAGTCGACCTTGAGCTTGTAGCGCAGCGGCAGCTCAGCGCCCTCGATCGTGCCCTCGAAGATCCCGGCCGGATGGACCTGCGCGAGCGCAACCGATTTGCCCTTCGCCGGTTTGGCGGCGACCTTCTTGGCCGCTGGGCGCAGCGCTCGGATCACAACGCCGCCGTTTTCGGGATGCGCCCCTAGCACCGCGTGCGGGTCGGAGTGTTCGCGCTTGGCCAGCGCGTCGAGTTCTGAGGACGCGATCGTCATTCGGCTTCCAACAGACGAGCTATACCCGCAACGGGGATCGCTAGCCAGTCGGGGCGGTTGTCGAGCTCGTACTGGAGCTCGTAGATCGCCTTCTCGAGCTCGAAGATCGACAGCAGGTTGAGGATCGCCGATTCGCCGGCCGGCAGCAGCGTGGGATCGATGTTCGAGAAGTAGTGCTCGAGGAAAGTCCGCCGCGCCCGCTGCTCGAAGTCGGCCGGCGCGGGCTGCCCGTGCATGTGCTCGCTGGCCGAGGTCACGTATGCAAATGAGCGCAGCATCGAAGCGACGTCGCGCAGCGGCGAGCGCTTCTGGCGGCGCTCGAACAGTGGCCGCGCGGGCTCGCCCTCGAAGTCGATGATCAGCCAGCCGCCCGGGATGTGCAGTGTCTGACCGAGGTGGAAGTCGCCGTGCGTGCGGATCGCGCGGCCGCCGGACCCGATCTTGGTCCGCGCGGCGATCTCCTCGCGGACGTCCTGCCCCCGGCCCGCGATCGGCGCGACGCGCTCGTCATCGGGCAGCCGCACGAAAATCCGCTCGATATCCTCGTCGATCGTCGCGGTCAGCAGCGATAGCGATTCCGAGCTGGGCTCCTCGGGCGCGAAGGCTGGGTCGCTGGGGTCAGAGGCGAGCGTGTTGTGCAGCTCGGCGGTCACCTTGCCCAGACCCCCGAGCTCGCCCAGCAGCAGCTCGGGGTCGCCCGTCATCTGCTCGAGTGCCAGCTCCCAGCCGCCGCGCGCCTCACCGAAGAAGCGCTGGGCGACGCCGAGGGTGGCGGTGAATGCGCGGCCCTCGTACTCGTACCACCCCTGCAGCGGCGCGATGCTGTGGAAGTCGTGGGCGGTCAGGAACTGCAGCAGCTCGAGCTCGGGGTTGATGCCGGGCTCGAGCTTGCGGAACACCTTCAGCACTGTCTCGTCGCCGAACACGATCGACGAGTTGGACTGCTCGACGCCGACCGGGCGGACCGATCCGTCTGCCTTCAGCCACCCGGCCTGCGGGATGCGGTGAAAGCGCAGCGTGCCGTCTTCGGTCTCGAGCTCGGACTGGGCGTTGATGTGGCGCAGCAGCTCGCGGGCGTACTCGGGATCGGCGACCACGTCGATCGCGCCCAGCCCAGCGCCAGCGGGGATCGCGATCGCGCCGTCGGCGCGCTCGCTCGCGGTCGCGTCGGCGCCGTCGGAGCGCTCGTCGGCGGGCTGCTCGAACGCGAGCGGCAGCTGGTAGAGCTCGTGGCTGCCGCTCGCAAACCGCGCCTGCAGCAGCACGATCACGATCGGCGGCCGCTCGGCGATCGTGATCGCGTCCTCGATCTCGGCCGCGGTCACGTGGCGCGACTTCGACGAGTACCAGCGGCGCTGCTCGAGCCACTCGGCCAGCGCCTCGAGATCGAGGCCGTCGATCAGCTGCCGGGTCGGGCTCTGGACCGGCTCGCTCACGGGATCGCTTCCTCGCCTTCCTCTACGAGCTGGAACCAGTAGAAGCCGCGCGGGGCGAGCGTCAACAGATAGGAGAGCTGGCCGATCTTGGGAAAGCGCGAGCGACCGAACAACTCGACCGGGTAACGGTCGGCGTAATCGCTGAGGTCGAGCTCGACCGCCTGCGCCGAGCGCGCGAGGTTGTGAACGCACAGCACGTAGTCGTCCTCGAAGCGCCGGATGACCGCGAAGATCCGCGGGTTGGAGGTCTCGATCGGCTCGTAGGTGCCGAAGCCAAACACGGGATGCTCCTTGCGCAGCGCGATGAAGCGGTGCATCCAGCGCAGCAGCGAGGTCGGGATCCGCAGCTGCGCCTCGACGTTGACCGCCTGAAACCCGAACACCGGGTCCATCAGCGGCGGCGCATACAGCTGCGCGAAATCAGCACGCGAGAAGCCACCGTTGCGATCCCCGGTCCACTGCATCGGCGTGCGGACGCCGTCGCGGTCGCCGAGGAAGATGTTGTCTCCCATCGCGATCTCATCACCGTAGTAGAGAACGGGCGAGCCCGGCAGCGAGAACAGGATCGCGGTCATCAGCTCGATCTCGTCGCGGCCGTTGTCGAGCAGCGGCGCGAGCCGCCGGCGGATCCCGAGGTTGATCTTCATCCGCGGGTCCTTGGCGTATTCCGCGTACATATAGTCGCGTTCCTCGTCGGTGACCATCTCGAGCGTCAGCTCGTCGTGATTGCGCAGGAACAGACCCCACTGGCAGCTGTCGGGGATCGCCGGCGTCGAGGCGAGGATCTCGTAGATCGGCGCCGCCTCCTCGCGGCGGACGGCCATGAACATCCGCGGCATGACCGGGAAGTGGAAGCACATCTGGCATTCGTCGCCGTCGCCGAAGTACTCGACCACGTCGCCGGGCCATTGATTGGCCTCGGCGAGCAGCACGCGATCGGGGTACTCGTCCCCCATCACCCGCCGTACGCGCTTGAGGTAGGCGTGGGTCTCGGCCAGGTTCTCGCAGATCGTGCCCTCGCGCTCGTACAGGTACGGCACCGCGTCGAGGCGGAAGCCGTCGAGCCCGAGGTCGAGCCAGAAGCGCAGCACGTCGAGCATCGCATCGCCGACCTCGGGATTGTCGTAGTTGAGGTCGGGCTGGTGAGAGAAGAACCGATGCCAGTAGTAGGCGCCGGCGACCGGGTCATAGGTCCAGTTGGAGACCTCCGTGTCGGTGAAAATGATCCGCGCGTCCCTGTAGCGGTCATCGGTGTCAGACCACACGTACCAGTTGCGCTTCGGCGAGTCGGGACTCGATCGCGACTCCACAAACCACGGATGGTCCGACGAGGTGTGGTTCATGACGAGGTCGGCGATCACCCGGATCCGGCGCGCGTGCGCGGCTTCGATCAGCTCCCGCACGTCGTCGACGGTGCCGTAGTCGGGGTGCACCTTGCTGAAGTCCGAGATGTCGTAGCCGCCGTCGCGCAGCGGCGATTCGTAGAACGGCAGCAACCAGATGCAATCGATCCCGAGCCACTGCAGGTAGTCGAGCTTCTCCGTCAGCCCGCGGAAGTCGCCTGAGCCGTCGCCGTTAGCGTCGAAGAAGCCGCGGATGTGGATCTCGTAGAAGACCGCGCGCTTGAACCACAGCGGCTCGGCCTCGAACCACTGGCGTGCCTGAGCCTGGGCCTGGGCCTGCGCGTCGGCGGAGCTAGGGCGCGACTCCCGCGCCAGCAGGTGGGTGAGGGTGGGCGGTCCCACACTCATCGGCGCTCACCATCCGGGTTCGCTTCAAAGGCGATGGCGTGGGTCATCCGGCTGCTCATCGGCGCTCACCATCCGGGTTCGCGTCAAAGGCGATGGCGTGAGTCATCTGGCTGCTCAACGTTCCACGCGCAGGATGTGGGCCTGCCGGATGCCGGGCGTGAGTCCGACGAAGTTGGGGCCGATCCGCCATTGGTAGCGCTCATCGGACAGCAGGTCGTGGACGGTGAAGCTCGGGGCCAGGCCGAGGCTTGCCGGGACCACGGCGACGCCCTGCTGAGGCTGATGCGGATCGATGTTGACGACGCAGATCAAGGTCTCGCCGCCTTCCTGCTTGGCGTACGCGATCAGCGCCTCGTTCGACGTATCGAGGAACGTGATGTTCGAGAGCCGCGCAAACGGCCGGTGCTCGCGCCTGATCTGGTTCAGTCGCGCGAGCAGCGGAAGTAGTTCGCCGTCGAGCGAGCGCTGCTTGAGCTCGTACTTCTCCGAGTTGAGGTACTCCTCGGAGCCCTCGCGGACGGGGACGTTCTCGATCTTCTCGAAGCCGGAATAGATCCCGTAGCTCGGGCTCAGCGTCGCGGCGAGCACCGCCCGCGCCTCGAACGCCGGCCGGCCACCGTGCTGGAGATACGCGTGCAGGATGTCCGGCGTGTTGGCGAAGAAGTTGGGGCGGAAGTACTCCTGCTCGCCGGAGTAGGCGAGCTCCGAGACGTACTCGGTCAGCTCCCAGCGGGCGGTCTTCCAGGTGAAGTACGTGTACGACTGGCTGAAGCCGATCTTGCCAAGGTGGCGCATCACGCTGCGCTTCGTGAACGCCTCGGCGAGGAGGATCACGTCGCGGTCGCGCGCGTGGACCTGCTCGATCAGCCAGGACCAGAACGCGAACGGCTTCGTATGCGGGTTGTCGACCCGGAACACCTTCACGCCGCAGTCGACCCACAGCAGCATCACCTCGAGCAAGGCATCCCACAGCGAGCGCCAGCCGGGCGAGTCCCAATTCACGTTGTAGATGTCCTGGTAGCGCTTGGGTGGGTTCTCGGCGTACTTCAGCGTCCCGTCGGGGCGGCGGTGAAACCACTCGGGGTGCTCGGTCAGCCACGGGTGATCGGCCGAGCATTGGATCGCGAAGTCGAGCGCGATGTCGATCTTGTGGCGCTGCGCCGCCTTGGTCAGGGCCCGCAGGTCAGCGATCGTGCCGAGCTCGGCGTGGACCGCGTCGTGGCCGCCCGAGGCGTCGCCGATCGCCCACGGCGAGCCTGGATCCGATGCGGCGGCGATCAGCGAGTTGTTGGCGCCCTTGCGGTTGGTGAGCCCGATCGGGTGGATCGGTGGCAGGTAGACGACGTCGAACCCGAGCTCGGCGAGCCGCGGCAGCTGGCGCTGGACTCCCTTCAGCCCGCCCCACGAGCGCGGGAACATCTCATACCAGGCGCCGAACCGGGCCCTGAGCCGGTCGACCTCGATTGCTCGCGGTTCGTCGAGCATCACGATGTCGCTGCGATCTGCACCCAGCTCGACCGCGGCGTGCAGCTCCTCGCCGAGCGCCATGTCGTGCTTGGCGCTGTCGGGGACCTGGGGGTCCTCGAGCTCGCGGTATGCATGTTCGATCATCGTTCGGTGAGCGTTTGAGCTGGCACTTTCCGCCGCCCGCTTGAGCAGCACGACCCCCTCCGACAGCTCGCCCGCGAGATCGTCCTGACCCGCCGCGACCTTGCGCGCAAGCTCGTCGCGCCAGGTGCCGAACAGGTCGGTCCAGGCCTGAATCGTGTACTCCCACCGGCCGCTGCGATCGACCTCGAACTCGCCCGCCCAGCGTACGCCGCCGAGATGAGCGTCGATCCGATGCATCTCGGCCTCGTGCCACCCGGTGTCGTCCGGGCCCAGGTAGCTGATCACCGCGCGCAGCAGGTCATGCCCGTCGCGGAACACGTCGGTCTCGACCGTCACGCGGTCGCCCACACACCGCTTGACCGGGTAACGGCCATCGTCGACCGACGGCGTCGGGTACTGGATCACGATCCGCCGTGGCGGCCGGCGGGTCGGATCGGATTCGTCGACGCCGGTTGCGGCTGCGGTCGTCTGCGCGCTCATCCCCGGAAGGTATCCGTCAGCGCGCATCGGGTAAACACCCGCCGGTGAACAAGCTGTCACGTGCGAGCGGCGTCCAGCTCCACATCACCTCGCTGCCCGGCGGCCGTCTCGGTCCGGAGGCGTTCCGGTTCATCGACTGGCTGGCGGCCGCGGGGCAGTCCTGGTGGCAGGTGTTGCCGCTCGGGCCGCCGGACCGGTATCGGTCGCCGTACAAGTCCAGCTCGGCGTTCGCCACCTGGCGGGGGCTGCTCGGTTCGCCTCGCGCGCCCGTCTCGCGTACGGAGATCCTCGAGTTCGAACAGCGTCAGCGGTTCTGGATCGGCGACTGGGAACGATTCGCGGGTGGCGGCGCGATCGCCGACCAGGTGCGGTTCGAGCGCGAGTGGACCGCGCTGCGCTCGTACGGGCTCGAGCGCGGCGTGCGCCTGATGGGCGACATCGCGATCTACGTCTCGCCCGCAAGCGCCGATCACCGCGCGCATCCGGAGCTGTTCGCCGACGGCTACGTGGCCGGCGCGCCACCCGACGCGTACGCGACCGAGGGCCAGCTGTGGGGCAACCCGCTCTACGACTGGCCGGCGCTGGAGCGGCGTGGCTACCGCTGGTGGGTCGAGCGCGTGCGGCGCACGCTCGAGCTATTCGACCTCGCGCGAATCGATCACTTCCGCGGGTTCGTCGCCTACTGGCGCGTGCCCGAGGACGCGAGCAACGCGATCGGGGGCGCGTGGCGGCGGGGGCCCGGGAGGGCGCTGTTCGACGCGCTCGCGCGCTCGCTCGGGCCCGACCTGCCGCTGGTGGCCGAGGACCTGGGCGTGATCACGCCGGCCGTGCGGCGACTTCGCGACGAGCTCGGCCTGCCCGGGATGCTCGTCCTGCAGTTCGGCTTTGACCCGCGCGTGCCACGCAGTCCGCACCGGTTCGAGAACCACGCCGCCAACCGGGTCGTCTACACCTCAACCCACGACCAGGACACCACCCGCGGCTGGCTCGAGTCGCTGCCCGACGGCCGACGGGCGCACGTCGACCGTGAGCTTGCGCGACACGGAGTCGCCGAGCGCGAGCCGTGGTGGGGGATGATCCGGCTCGCGTTCGCCTCGCCGGCTCGGCTGGCAATGGTTCAGGCCCAGGACATCCTCGGTCTCGGAAGCGAGGCGCGGATGAACGAGCCGGCGCGTGTCGGTCGCAACTGGCGCTGGCAGATGCAGCCCGGGGCCCTGACGCCGGCGCTCGCTCGTCGGCTGCGCGCGCTGACCGCTGCTGCCGACAGGCTTCCGTCGCACGGGTAGGATGGCGACGGGGGCCTGCGGTGACCGCTTCAGAACACGACGGCTTGGTGATCGATCCCGCCACGCTCGAGCGGCTGGCGGCTTCCCCGGGCCCGCTGTCGCCGGAGGAGTGCATGGCGCGGGCCGAGCAGGCAGCAACGGCGCTTGACGTCGCGGTGCTTGACCGCGTAGGTGGAGGCGACGCGCTGCTGCTATGGAACAGCGACAGCTCGGAGGCGTGGCTGAACCTCTGGTGGCGAGAGCGCGACACCGGCTATCACGACCACGACGGATCGTGCGTCGGCGTGTACGTGATCGAGGGCGTCGCACGCAACGAACCGCTCGTCTACGGGCAGCCGCGCCGGGTGCGCGAGTACACCGCCGGCGACCGGTTCGCTTTCCCCGGCACCGGAATCCACCGGATGGAGCACGACGCGGGCGCGGTCACGATCCATGTCTACTCGCCGCCTATCAGGTCGATCGGCCACTACGAGATCGAGGACGGCGAGCTGCGTCGCCTACCCCGTCCGCCGGATCAGCCATCTCAATCCAGCCCGCAGCTGCTGGCGGCGCTGGCGCGCAGTTGACTCGCATCCTCCGGATCTTGCTCGCGCTGTGCGCGGCGCTCGTGGTCGCGCTGGCGGCGGCCGGCGGCGCCGGTGCCGCCGGCGGCGGTTGGGGGAGAGCGGGGATCGTGCGCGCGCCCGGCGGGCCTTGGCTGACCGATGCGTTCGGTCGCCGGCTGCAGCTGCACGGTGTCGACCTGGTTGCCAAGTGCGGCGGCGGCGCGGTGCCGACCAGCGCCCCCGGGAGCCCATGTGTGGGCCCTGCGCGCGGCCCGCAGCCGGCGTTCGTGTTGTCTCCGACGGCCTCTGACCGGGGCCGCCGGTTCACGGCCGCCGACGCGGCGACGCTTTTTCGCCTCGGGTTCAACGTCGTGCGTCTCGGGATTATCTGGGAGGGGCTTGAGCCGGGGCCGAAGGGGGTGGCGCCCAACGACCCCGTGTACTGCGGCGCGCACGCGGCCGGTACGCCATTCCCACACCTCGGCGCCGCCGATCCGCTCAACGCCGCGGTCCTGAACGCCTACCTCAAGCGCACCGATCGGATCGTCGCGCTGCTCGCGCACGCCGGGATCCGGGTGATCCTCGACATGCACCAGGACGCCTGGGGGTCAGCATTCTCGAATCGCACTAGCCCGGCGTCGTGGAACGGCGAGGGCGCGCCGCCGTGGGCGACCTGCACCGGCGGCGCCAAGTTCAACGCCCCGCCGGTGTGGTCGAACGCTTACTTCGACCCGGCCGTCAAGGTGGCCGTGCACAGCTTCTTCGCGAACGACGTCCGCGGTGACCTACAGGGTCAGTTCGCCCGCGTCTGGCAGGCGGTTGCCCGCCACTACCGCAACGACCCGAACGTGATCGGCTACGAGATCTACAACGAGCCCGCGGACTTCGCGATCTCCGACTTCGACCCCGAGCTCGAGTGTGACTACGGGGGTCCGGCACATGAGCCGACATCGTGTCGGCGCAGCAGCGCGCAGGCGCTACGCGACGGCCTGATCGGCGCGATCCAGGCCGCCGACCCCAACCACGTCGTGTTCTACGAACCGGGTGTGTTGACCGACTTCGGCCAGCGCGAGACGATCGGGATCGCCGAGCCACTGCGCTTTCGCCGCGTTGCGCTCGCGTTTCACATGTACGGCGACCCGGCTCAGCAGCTGCCGCTGATCGCGAGCGAGCGGGCGGCGACCGTCACAGAGCAGCCCGGCGGACCGCCGTCAGTGATGGACGAGTTCGGCGCTACAAACGACGCCGCGATGACCGCCACGACCGTCATCCTGGCCGGGCGATCCGACCTCTCATGGAGCTACTGGTCGGGACTGCAACTGCACGATCCGACCGGCAGCCCCGACGAGGCGCTGATCGACCAGCGAACTCGCCGCCCGTACCCCGCCAAGGCCCGGGCGCTGGCGGTCCCGTATGCGTCGGCAACGGCGGGAACGCCCAGAGGCGAGTCCTTCACCGGCGCCACATTTCGCTACAGCTACACGGTTGAGAGCAAGATCAGGGCGCCGACGGTGATCGTGGTTCCGCGGCTTGCGTATCCGCACGGTTACCGGGTCCGCGTCCGCGGCGCGACCTTGACGTCCGGCGCGAACGCACCGCTGCTCGACCTGCGCTCGAAGCCGGGCGCGCGAATCGTCCAGGTCACGGTCAGCCGAAAGTCCTGACTCGCGCGGCCAGACCGCCCGCGTGGAGCTTCGCGGAGCGGTATGCGTACGTCCAGTCCCCGCGCAGGCGGCCGACGCGGGTGGTCCTGAAGCTGATCATCGACGCGGGCGCGACCCGGGTCGGCATCCCGTCACGCTCGAGCACCGCCAACGCCCGCTCGGCGATCGCGATTTGCCCGAACGCGGTCGGGTGAACGCGGTCGGCCATGACGTGGTTGCGGGCGCCGAAATCGCTCAGGTCGACGACCAGCGCGCCGTACCGGTGCGCATTTCGCTGCACGATCGCGTTGTGCTCGCCGACCTTCGCGCCAGCCCGCGGTACTCCGAGCCCGAGCGGCGCGGTGAGCGCCAGCGTGCGCTCGCACCGGCGAGTCAGGAACATGAGCGCGCTCCGATGGTCGGCCGCGAAGGCATCGCGGTCCCAGCCGGCGACGCGGACATCGTTGACGCCGATGTATAGGCAGCCGAGTTCGTAGCGGGCGTCCGGCGCGGCGGCGCCAGCGGCTAATGCCGGGATCTGCCCGTGCACGACGTCGGACACGACCGCCCCATCGGCGGCGTAGCTGGTGAACGGCAGGCCTAGCGCGCGCGCCACCCACAGCGCCCATGACTGCAGCGCGACGCCCCACTGCAGCTCACCGCCGCCGTTCGTGATCGAATCGCCGAACGCGAGCACGCCGAGGCGACATTCTGGACTCCGCTGCAAGGCGTTGCGAGGCTAGTACACGTGCTCAACCCAGTCGCGCGCAACGCGTCCACGGCCTCGTTGGTCGATAATCGCAGCGCTTGGGACACGGAGGCGCCACGGACAACGATGGCCGCCGCGACATCCTACGCGCGGCGGAGGATCTCGCAGGGAGGCTGCCGGCCCCCCTGGCGCCGCTTGCGCGGCTTGCCTATAACTACCGCTGGTCGTGGCTTCCGCACGGGCCGGAGCTGTTCGCGGCCGTCGACCCGGCGCGGTTCGAGCTCTGCCTGCAGAACCCGGTGCGGGTGCTGCAGGAAGCGTCGGGCAGAGCGCTGGACCGCGCCGCGCAGGACGAGCAGCTGCTCGACCGCATGACCCGACTCGAGGCGCTGGTCGCCGCCGACATGAACCGGCCGCTGGCCGACTCGCCAGTCGACGAGGCCCATCCGATCGCGTTCCTGTGCGCCGAGTACGCGGTTCACGTCTCGCTGCCGGTCTACTCCGGAGGCCTGGGTGCGCTCGCCGGCGACCTGCTCAAGGAGGCGTCCGACGCCGCGGTGCCACTGGTCGCCGTCGGGCTGATGTACCGCAAGGGGTACTTCCGCCAGCGGGTCGACGCCTCGGGCTGGCAGCAGGAGTACTGGCTCGACACCGACCCCGAGCGCCTCCCGGCGGCGCTCGTCACCGACGGCGACGGCGACCCGATGGTGGTCATCGTCCCGATCGGGACGGCCGACGTCGTGGCGCGGATCTGGCGCGTCCAGGTCGGGCGCGTGCCGCTGTTCCTGCTCGACACCGACTGTCCCGAGAACGCGCCGCTGGATCGCTGGATCACCGGCCGCCTGTACGACGGCGATCCTCAGACGCGCCTGGCGCAATACGCGCTGCTTGGGGTCGGTGGCATGCGGGCGCTGCGCGCGCTCGGCTACGAGCCCGGCGTGATCCACCTCAACGAGGGCCACGCGGCGCTCGCGCCGCTGGAGCTGGCGCGCGACGGCAACGGCGATTCGCTCGAGGACGCGCTCGCCCGCGCGCGCGAGCGGACCGTGTTCACCACCCACACGCCGGTGCCGGCCGGCAACGACTCCTACCCGCCTGACCAGGTCGAGGAGGTGGTGGGTCGGCTGGCGGTCCAGCTCGGTTGCACGGCGGCGCAGCTGATCGAGCTCGGGCGCGATCAGGCCGACGACCCGTGGTCCCCATTCGGTGTCACCCAGGCGGCGCTGCGGATGAGCCGCGCGTCGAACGCGGTCAGCCGCCGCCACGGCGAGGTCGCGCGCGAGATGTGGCAGTGGCTGTGGCCCGAGATCGAGAGCGCGGAGGTGCCGATCGGGCACGTGACCAATGGCGTCCACGTTCCGACCTGGATTGGACCGGCGATGCGCGAGCTGCTCGACCGCCACCTCGGCGCTGGCTGGATCGCCCGTGCTGCGGACCCGGCGACATGGGCCGCGGTCGACTCGATCCCGGCCCGCGAGTTGTGGTTGGCGCGTGGCCGGCAGCGCGCCGGACTGGTGGGGTTCGTCGCCCGCCGCAGCGTCGCCGACCGGCTGCTGCGCGGCGACCTGCGCGAATACGTCGAGCTCGCGGCGCGGGCGTTTGACCCCGAGGTGCTGACGATCGGCTTCGCGCGCCGGGTCGCGACCTACAAGCGGCTTGATCTACTGACGCGAGATCCCGAGTGGACGCTTTCGCTGCTCGCCGGCGATCGTCCGGTGCAGGTGGTGCTGGCGGGCAAGGCGCACCCGCGCGACGTCGAGGCAAAGCGGGTCCTCCAGAGCCTGTTCGGCCTCAAGGCCGCGCGGATCGTCGGCGAGCGGGTCGTCTTCCTCGACGATTACGACCTCAGTTCCGCGGCCTGGCTGGTTCGCGGATGCGACGTGTGGCTCAACCTGCCCCGGCCGCCGCTCGAAGCGAGCGGCACGAGCGGGATGAAGTCGGCCTTCAACGGCGGCCTGCAGCTGAGCGTGCTCGACGGGTGGTGGGCGGAGGCGTACGACGGCTCAAACGGTTGGGCGATCCCGGGCGAGGTCGACTCAAATCACCATGCCCAGGACGAGCGCGACGCGGCCGCCCTGCACGATCTGATCGCGGACGAGGTCCTGCCGGCGTTCTACGACCGCGACGAGACCGGCGTGCCGACGCGCTGGATCGAGCTGATCCGGGCGTCGCTGACGACGCTGGGTCCGATGTTCAGCGCCAGCCGGATGCTGGCGCAATACCTGGACGGTCCCTACCGAGGCTGAGCTCTACTGCAGGTCCGACAGCGGCCGCGGCGGATGACCGACGTATTTGGCCGTTGGCCGGATCAGCCGACCTTCGCGCTTTTGTTCCATGATGTGCGCCTACCAGCCGGCCGTCCGTGCGCAGGTGAACAGCGGCGTGAACAGCGGCGCGGGCACGTCGGCGAAGTCGAGCACGACTGCCGACCAGAACTCGACGTTGGTCGCCAGCACGCGGTCCGGACGGCGGGCCTGAAGCTCGGCCAGGGCGGCGTTCTCAAGCGCCTCGGCGACCTCGACACGCGGCGCGTTGAGCTCGTGCGCGGTCCGGCGCAGGACGCGCGCGCGTGGGTCCTCTGCCCGGTAGACGCGGTGGCCGAAGCCCATCAGCCGCTGACCCGAGTCGAGCACTTGCTTGACGTAGCGGTCGGCGTCGCCCGACGCGGCAACGTCATCGAGCATCTTCAGCACGCGCGACGGCGCGCCACCGTGTAGCGGCCCGGACAGCGCCCCGACGGCGGCCGACAGCGCGGCCGCGACGTCGGCGCCGGTTGATGCTACGACCCGGGCGGTGAACGTCGAGGCGTTCATCCCGTGCTCGGCGGCCGAGATCCAGTACGCGTCGATCGCCTTCACGTGCGTCGGGTCGGCCTCGCCCCGCCAGCGGATCAAGAAGCGCTCGGGGATCGACTTGGCCCTGTCGACCTCGCGCTGGGAGACCGGCGGCTTGCCGATCCCGCGTGCCGACTGGGCGACGAACGAGAGCGCCATCACCGATGCGCGCGCAAGGTTGTCGCGTGCCTCCTCGTCGGAGATGTCGATCAGCTGACCGAATCCCCACTGAGGGGCGAGCATCGCCAGCGCGGACTGAACGTCGACCCGCGGGTCGCCGGAGCGCGCGCTGAGCGGATGGGGCTCGGCCGGGGGCAGGCCTGGGAGCAGCGTGCCGTCGACGAGCAGGCCCCAGACCTGTTCGAACGGGACCTTCCCGACCAGCTCCTCGATGTCTACTCCGCGGTAGCGGAGTGCGCCGCCCTCGCGGTCAGGCTCCGCGATGCGAGTCGCGAACGCGACCACGCCCTCAAGGCCTGACTGGACTTCCGCTGTCGCGCTCATTTGGGTCGATGCTCCCTTGATGTCCCGGATCGGTCCGAGCGAAGGCTATCTATGTAGCCTTCGCCGACGTGCCGGAGCTACTCGAGCGTTCCGCGATCGAGCTTGCGGGCCTGATCCGCGACGGGGAGCTGAGCTCGCGTGAGCTGATCGAGACGTCGCTGCGCCGGATCGAGCAGCTCGAACCGAAGATCAACGCCTTCGCGCACGTCGCGGCCGACTCGGCGCTGGCTGCCGCTGACGCTGTGTCGGCGGGCGATCAGCGTCCGTTCGCCGGGGTCCCGATCGCGATCAAGGACAACCGGCCGGTCGCCGGAATGCCGCTGACGCTGTGCAGCGATCTGTACGGCGATTTCGTCGCCGATCACGATTCGTTCGCGGTTGCGCGGCTGCGAGCGGCCGGGTTCGTGATCGTCGGCAAGACGACGATGCCCGAGATGGGGATCCTGCCGACGACCGAGTCACGGCGATTCGGCGCCACCCACAATCCGTGGAACCTGGAGCGGACCCCGGGCGGCTCGAGCGGTGGCTCCGCGGCCGCGGTCGCGGCCGGGATGGTGCCGATCGCGCACGGCAACGACGGGGGCGGCTCGATCCGGATCCCGGCGGCCTGCTGCGGGCTCGTCGGGCTGAAGCCGGCTCGCGGCCGGATCTCGTCGGGACCGGACTCGGGCCAGAGCTTTCTCGCGACCGACGGGGTGCTCACGCGCTCGGTCGCGGATACCGCCGCGGTGCTCGACCTGCTGGCCGGATACGAGCTGGGCGACGCCAACTGGGCGCCGCCGTCACCGGGGCCATACGCGGACCTGGCCGCGCGCCCGGTCGGCCGGCTGCGGATCGGACTGGCGCTCAACCCGCCGCTCGACGGCGCGGTGCTCGAGCTGGAACTCGAGGCGGCGACACGGGACGCGGCGCGCCTGCTCGAGTCGCTCGGGCACGCGGTCGAGGAGATCAGCCCGCCGTGGTCCGGGCTCGATCTGCTGCCCGACTTCACGCGCGCGTTTGGACCGTCGGTCTCGATGCAGACGCTGCTCGGCGGCCGGCTCGCCGGCCACGACCCGACCGAGGACGACGTGGAACCGCTGACCTGGCTCGTCTGGGAGCACGCTCGCTCGCAGAGCGCGCTGTCGCTGCTGAGCGCGCAGGCGCGGCTCGAGCGGGTCTCACGCTCGGTCGTCGCGTTCATGGGCTCGTGGGACGCGGTCCTCACGCCCGCGCTCGCCCAGCGCCCGGTCGCGATCGGGGAGATCCACGGCCGCGGCCCCGACCCGTGGGGCTACTACCGCCGCTCCGGCTACTTCACGCCGTATACCGCGATCCTCAACGTGACCGGGCAGCCTGCGATCTCGCTGCCGCTCTATCAAGGGGAGGACGGGCTGCCGACGGCCGTGCAGCTGATCGGGCCGCCGGCGCGCGAGGAGGTGCTGCTCGGCCTCGCGACCCAACTCGAGCAGGCGGTGCCGTGGGCCGACCGCCGGCCTGGCTGGGAACGTTAACCACCGGTGGGCTTCGTTCCGACCCCGAGCACGTCGCTCATCGGCGCCGGCGTCACGCCGAGCCGCTCCGCGTCAGCCGTCCCGCGCTCGGAGAGCAGCGGCACATCGAGCAGCTGCGCCTCGTCCCAGGTCGCAAACGCGGTCGGGCCTCCGAACAGCTCGACGAGCTCGAGCAGTCGCCGCGTGACGGCGATCGGGATCCCGACCACCGGGCGCGGGCGGCGCAGCGAGCGCAGGACGGTCTCGACGATCTCGCGCTGGGTCATGACCTCCGGGCCGGCGAGCTCGTAGCGCGCGCCGGCCGCGTCGTCGTCGAGCGCCGCGAGCACGCATCTGGCCACGTCGTCGGCCCAGATCGGCTCAAACGCGGCATCGCCCGAGCCCGGGATCGGCATCGCCGGCAGCCACGACATCCGTGCCAGCAGCGTCAGGTACGGGTCGCTGGGCGAGTAGACGAGCGACGGGGCGAACACCGTGTGCTCGAGCGAGGACTCGACTACCGCGCGCTCGGCGATCGCCTTCGCGCGCATTAGCCGGGCGCTCGCGCGCTTCGAGGCACCGAGCGTCGAGAAGAACACAAACCGCGTCACGCCGGCGCGCTCGGCCGCTCGGACCAGCCGCCAGGTGGCGACGCCGGCGAGCTCCTCGATTGAGCCGCCCGGCTGGTCGCGGATCACGGAGGCGAGGTGGATGACGGTCTCGACGCCCCGCAGCGCGTGACGGAACGAGAGCGGATCCCCGAGGTCTCCAAGCGCGATCTGGACCTGGACGCGCTCCGGACCGAGCCGCCGCGGATCGCGGACCAGGCAGCGTACGGGCACCCCCGTCGCGACCAACCGACGTAGCAGCGCACGTCCCACCGTCCCCGTGGCACCGGTCAGCAGCAGCACCGCCGGGAGCCTATCGTGGCCACTGTTTGCGAGAATGCGGCGGCCGGACCCGGAAACGAATAAAGAGGAACCTGACAGACATGGCCTACGTGATCGCCGAGCCCTGCATTGGCACCAAGGACAACTCGTGCGTTGAGGTCTGTCCGGTCGACTGCATCCACCCGACGCCCGACGAGCCCGACTACGACAAGGTCGAGATGCTCTACATCGATCCGGAGGAGTGCATCGACTGCGACGCCTGCGTCGAGGCCTGCCCGGTCGACGCCTGCTTCGCCGAGGATCAGCTCCCCGACGAGTGGCAGAAGTACATCGAGCTCAACTCGCAGTACTACAGCAAGTAGCTGGGAGACCAGCGCGCATGCCTCGGGCTATGCGGGCCGCTGGCTGGAGGTGCCGCCCCGAACAGCTCACTAGGCCATCGGCAGCGACATCCCCGCCGGCTTCGGCGCTGCGGCCGGGGACGGTGCCTGCATAACCGGCAGCTCGATCGGAGACAGCGCGATCAGGCCCCGCGCGCCTTGGTGGAGCGCCTGCGCGGCGGGGTCGTCGGGGTTTGAGAACACCAGCGGCAGCCCCGAATCGGACTGCTCGCGGAGCGGCACGGTCAGCGGCACCTTGGCGAGCAGCGGCACCTCGAGCTCATCGGCCAGCAGCTGGCCGCCGCCCTCGCCGAAGATCTGGAAGCGCTCGCCCCCCGGGGTGACGAAGCCGGACATGTTCTCGATCACGCCGGCGATCTCGAGCTTGAGCTTGATCGCCATCTCGGCCGACCGGGCGGCGACCTTCTGGGCGACCGGCTGGGGCGTCGTAACGATCAAGAACTTGGCCTGCGGCAACAGCTGCGCGAGCGTCATCGAGACGTCGCCGGTGCCGGGCGGCAGGTCGATCAGCAGGTAGTCGAGCTCGCCCCACTCGACGTCCTCGAGAAACTGCTGCAGCGCCTTGTGGAGCATCGGGCCGCGCCACACGACGGCCGCGTCCTGCTCGACGAAGAAGCCGATCGACATCACCGCGATCCCATCGTGAGCTGTGATCGGGACCAGCTTGCGATCGGCGTTGACCTTCGGGCGCTCGCCGCCGAGACCGAACATCCGCGGCTGCGAGTAGCCCCACACGTCGGCGTCCAGCACGCCGACCGCCTTGCCGTCGGCGGCCAGTGCCGCCGCCAGGTTGGCGGTCACGCTCGACTTGCCGACGCCGCCCTTGCCCGACCCGATGCAGATCACGTTGCGGACCTGCGCGAGCGCCCCCTCGGGAAGCGCGCCGCGCCCGAGCTTGCGGCCGAGCGTCGCCTTCTCGTTGTCGGACAGGACGTCGAAGCCGACGTTGACGCCGGTGACGCCGTCGAGCTTACGGATCGCCTCCGCGACCCCGGTCTGGAAGTGGCTGCGGATCGGGCAGCCCGCGGTCGTCAGCGAGACCGTCACATCAACGACCCCGTTGGGATGGACCTCGATCGACCGCACCATCTCGAGCTCGACGATGTCGCGCCGCAGTTCCGGATCTATCACCGAACGGAGCGCATCTGTGACTTGGTCTCTGGTAGGCATGGATTTCATTCAAGCAGACGCGTTCGCGGGCCCGAATGCGATCATCCGGCGATGCTCTCCAACCGCACGATGCCAACCGGAGTGCTGATGCCCGAGCTCGTCTACGAGGACGTCGGCGAGGCCTGCGACTGGCTGTGCCGAGTGTTCGGCTTCACCGAGCGCTGGCGCGCGGGCAACCACCGTGCGCAGCTCGCAGCCGGAGACTGCGCGCTGGTTGTGATGGAGCCCCGTGTGGGCGGCGCCGGGGAGCCGCGCGAGGGCATGGTTAAGGCACCCGCGCCCGGCGCCCCGATCAACCACGCCGTGATGATGCGGGTCGCCGATGTCGACAACCACTATGAGCGTGCGCGGGCCGAGGGAGCGCGGCTCCTCGACGAGCCGACGGACTTCCCGTACGGCGAGCGCCAGTACAACGCGATCGATCTCGGCGGCCACCACTGGACGTTCTCGCAGTCGATCGCCGACGTCGCCCCCGAGCAGTGGGGCGGAACCTCGGCATCGGCGTAGTTGGCGCTTGCCGTCAGATAACGCGCGGGGCCAGCGCCTCGCCGAGCAACGCGACCGCGTCGAGGTCGTCGTGCAGCAGCTGCTGGCACATCACGCGCGCGACGCCGGCGTCGCGCAGCGCTTGCAGCTGCTCGGTCGCCTGATCGAGGGTGCCGATGACCCAGCCGTGGGGCGGCTCCCGGAGCAGGGCGTCAGGGTCGCCGCCCATCTTGTCGGCCAGGCGGACGGCACGCGCTCGCAACTCGCGCTCGTCTGAGCCGACCAGCACCCCGGTCATGACCGAGAAGGGGATCGACGCGCGACCGGCCCGCTCGCACGCGCGATCGATCCGCCGGCGCCGCACGCCGATGTCGTCGAGCGTCGCGAACGGAGTGTTGTATTCGTCGGCGTAGGCGGCCGCCATCCGCGCGCTTCGCGGGCCGGCGCTGCCGCCCATGATCAGCGGTGGGTGGGGGCGCTGGACGGGCTTGGGCTCGGCCTCGAGGTCGGTCAGCGTGTAGTGCTCGCCCGCGAACGAGAAGCGCTCGTCGCCCCAGGTACCCAGCACGACCTGAAGCTGCTCCTCGAGCACGTCCATACGCGTGCGGGTGTCCGCGAACTCAAAGCCGTAGGCCTCGTGCTCGCGGTCGTGCCAGCCGGCGCCGAGGCCGAGCGCCACCCTGCCGCCGCTGATGTGGTCGGCGGTCGTGACCAGCTTCGCGAGATTCGACGGATGGCGGAAGGTGGCCGGTGAGACCATCGTCCCGAGCTCGATCGTCGTGGTGACCGCCGCCAGCCCGCAGATCGTCCCCCAGGCATCGAGCGCGGCGCGCTCGGGGTGCTGGAGGTCGAGGTTCATGTAGTGGTCAGAGCGGAACAGGGCCGGCACGCCGTGCTGCTCACAGGCGTGCGCGACCGCCAGCCACTGGGGCCAGCTGACGTCCTCCTGGCCTTCGATCATCAGGCACAGCTGCACGCGGCTCATTAAACACCGACGGGGCGCCACTTCCGTGACGCCCCGGCGGTTGAGGGAGGAGAGGGTGCTGCATTCGCCGGCGAGGTTATGAGGCCGGCGAACCTGTCCCACCCGGCGCTCTCCTGGGCGCGGGCAGGGGAAGCCTCAGGCTAAGAGACGGATATCCGGTCAGAAGCGTCCGAAACCAACCTCTCGAACCGCGACGTCAGCGTCCCCGACTGCTTCTCGAGATCCTTGCGGACCGAGCGTACCTCGCGCTCGAATCGGCGCCGGTTCTGACGGACCGTCCGCTCGACCGTGTTGCGGCGCTGGCGCAGCTGGCGCTCGAACTTCGTCCGCGTGCGCCGCACCTGACGCTCGAAGCGATTGCGCGCCGTGACGCCGCGACGCTCGTAGCGCCGTAGCTCACGCTCAAAGCCCGCGCGGGTGCGGTACTTGGTCGCGAGTCCCCTGACGGTCGAAACGAGGTTGTCGCGGGCCAGCAGACTCGCGCCGACCGGAACCAGAACCGCCCGCCCGGCGATCTGCTGCGCCTGCGTGACGCGCAGCCGAGACTCGGCGGTCGTCGCGCTGGTCGCAACGCGAGCTGTGGTCTTCGTGCTGGAGGCGGTGCGACGGGCGTTGGCCTTGGTCGCAGTCGCCGATTTGCGGGTCGCGTTTCGCTTCCGCGTGGCGGCGGCCTTCTGGCCGCTCGTGGGGGCGGTCGTCTGACCGCTAGTGGTGTTGCTTGTCGTAGCCATGGGATCTAAGACTCACTCCCGTAGTAATCAGGTCAGTTGTCGATTCTATCGAACACATGTTTGTAAACCGGGCGCGCGAGCCGGTTACAGTCCAGTTGAAAAACTGACCGCACCGCCGATCCAATACGCACACAGCGGCGACGCGAGCATCGCCTATCAGGTGCTCGGGGATGGGCCGTGCGACCTCGTCGTGATCGCCGGGCCGGCGTCTCATCTGGAGCTGATCTGGGAGGAGCCCCGGACCGCCCGAACCTTCCGGCGGATGGCCGATTTCGCGCGTCTGATCATGTTCGACCGGCGCGGCACGGGGCTATCTGATCCGGCGATCGAGCCGCCGACGCTCGAGCAGCAGGTCGACGACCTGCGGGCCGTGCTGGCGGCGGTCGATGCCGACCAGGTGTCGATGATCGGGGGGTCAGATCTCGGACTATCGGCGCTGTTCGCTGCTACCTACCCGGAGCGGGTGCGGGCGCTCGTGCTATCCGGCGTCGCCGCGGACGGCAGCAGCCACACGCTGCTGGGGCGCTCGCGCGCCGACATGCTCGACGCGATCGAGCACAGCTGGGGTGACGGGGCGCTGGTGTCGCTGTTCGCGCCCAGCCAGATCGGCAATCGTGACTTCGTTCAGTGGTGGGGACGGCTGCAGCGTTCGTCGGTCAGCCCCGGGATGGCTCGCAAGCTGATGGAGATGACCGCCCAGACCAACCTCCGTGCTGTGCTGCCGACGATCCGCGTGCCGACGCTCGTGCTGCACGTTACGGGCGACCGGGTGGTGCCGGTCGAGGCGGGGCGCGAGGTTGCGTCGCTGATCCCGGGCGCGCGCTTCATCGAGCACAACGGCGAGGATGCCTACGGCTGGATCGATCCTCCGTGGATGTTCGAGATCGAGGAGTTCCTGACCGGCCGGCGCTCGGCGCCGCCGGTCGACCGCGTGCTGGCGACGGTTCTGTTCACTGACATCGTCGGCTCGACGGAGCTGCTGTCGCGGATCGGCGACGAGCGCTGGCGCCGGCAGCTCGAGGACCACGATCAGCTGGTCCGCGCCGGGCTGGCGCGCTGGCGCGGCAACGAGATCAAGACCAACGGCGATGGCTTTCTGGCGACCTTCGACGGCCCGGCCCGGGCGGTCAGCTGCGCGGCCGACATCGTCGAGGGCGTCGCCGCGCTGGGTCTGACCGTCCGCGCCGGGGTCCACACCGGGGAGTGCGAGCTGCGCGACGACGACGTCAAGGGGATCGCGGTCCACATCGCGTCGCGGGTGATGCACGAGGCTCAGCCGGGCGAGGTGCTCGCGTCGAGCACCGTCAAGGATCTCATCGTCGGCTCGGGCCTGCGGTTCGCCGACCGCGGTCTGCATTCCCTACGCGGGGCGCCGGACGACTGGCACCTCTACGCGCTCGAGCGCTGAGACAGCGCGCCGTCGAATCCCTCGCGCCGCAGCCAGCTGGCGGGATTGCGGATCTCGTCCATCGTCGGCAGCGCCTCGGGCGCTGAGAACACGTGCTCGAGCGCTGCGGTCCCGCCGCTGCGCACGATCGCGTCACAGAAGTACTTGCCCTGCTCGTACTGGCGTAGCTTGAGCTCCAGCCCCAGCAGCTTCGCGAGCAGTCGCGACAGCCCGGACTGTGAGCGCCGACGACGATCGAGCGCCTGGCGCAGCTTCGGCAGCGACGGCAGTAGATCCGGCGCCACCGCGTCCATCACGTGCTCGGCATGGCCCTCGATCACCGCCATAACCGCCTGGACGCGATCGAACGTCTCGCGCTCGGCGCTGCTGGTGAACAGCGTGATCAGATCGCCGCTGCGGACCGCCTGACCGAGGCGCCGCATCTGCTCGACGGTCGGCACGCGCACCTTGCGCGGATGCTCGAGCCGCAACTCCGCCTTCTCGAGCAGCTCGCGAACGAGCCCGGCGACGTGGTTGTGAAGCCACGGGACGCCCGCGAACTGCACCGCGTGGGTCACTTCGTGCAGCGTTACCCAGGTCACGAACTCGTCCTCGCGGGCGCCGAAGTTCTCGACCGCCTGCCCCAGGTTGGGGAGCACGAACAGCAACCGCGGCGGGCTGGCGTCGACGTTGTCGTCGAGCAGCACCAGCTCGTATTGGCCCAGCACGTGCTGGGCCATGTAGCCCAGCACGACCGCGACCTCGCTCGTAACCATCAGCCCGATCGTCATCTGCACGGCCGGCCGCACCGGCCCGAGCGTGCCGCTGGAGCGCTCCAGAACGGGGTCGAGCAACGCCCGCATCGCCTTGATGTTGGTGGCGATCCACTCGCCCCGGCCGATCCCCTCAGGCGGCGGCAGCGGCCGCGACGGGTGCAGACCCGTGTAGGCGGTCACCCGCTTCTCGGACTCGACGGCGAGCTCCGCGAGGTCGGCGCCGGGTGGCGGGCTGTCGCCCTTGCCCGCGACCAATGACGCGATCTTCTCGGCCAGGATCCAGTCGATCACGCCGTGATCCGTCCCAGCTCGTGCAGCGCCTCTGGCGAACGGGCGGCGACCAGATGCGAGTGCGCAGTCGTGTCCATCGGCGCTCCGAGCGGGTCGTCGCAGCCGGTGAACGCGATCAGACCACCGGCCTCGCGCACGATCAGCTGGCCGGCCGCCGCGTCGATCCCGCGGCAGCGGGCGAGCGTCACCATCCCGTCGAACCGCGCGGCCGCGACCTGGCACAGCGTGCTGGCGATCGTGCCCAGCGCCCGCAGCCGATGCGCTGAGGCCAGCAACCCGTCGATCGACGCCGCGACCCAGCGCGGGTCAGCGGATTCGATGCCCAGCAGCTCGAGTCGCCCGTCGCGTGATCGGCGCTCGGTTAGCGACGGATCGAGCGCCTCGCCGTCACGAAACGCCCCCGCTCCCCGTGTCGCCCACCACTGCTCGCCGGCGCCGAAGTCGTGCACGAACCCGAACGCGACGTCGGCCGCTGTGGGCCCGTTGGCGACCGCCAGCGAGACCGCGTAGTGGCAGGCGCCGCGCTTGGCGTTCAGCGAGCCGTCGATCGGGTCGATGATCACTCGCACGCTCGGGTCGCCGTAGTCGATCACGCCTCGCTCCTCGGACACCGCGCAAAAGCGATAGCCGTCGGCGCTCAGCGCGTCGAGCTCGTCGAACACGATCGCCTCGGCGGCGCTGTCGATCACCAGCGTCCGGTCTCCGCCACTGCCACGGGTGCCGGTCTCGCGCGCCCGGTCCTCCACGTCCGGCGTCGCCGCGAGCAAGTGCTCGAGTTCCGCCACCGCGCGCCGGCATGCGCCAAGCCAGTCGGCGTCGAGTGCGGTGCGAGTGCTTGTCATGCTCGACTTATGCTGTCAGACGGTGACTGTCGAGCCCGAACGCAGCGAGCCTGGAGCGAAGCTTGACCTGCTTTCGAGCGGCGTCGGCTCGGAACGGTTGCTGGACGGGCTGACGGCCGACCAGCGAGCTGCCGTGACGCACCGGGGCGGCCGGCTGATCGTTCGCGGCGGCGCCGGCAGCGGCAAGACGCGAGTGATTGAGACGCGGTTGCGCTGGCTGATCGAACAGGGCTGTGCACCCGAGCGGATCTGCCTGCTGGCAGCCAGCGAGGGCCGCGCCGCCGCCTCGAGTGAACGGCTCGAGACCGCGCTCGAGCTCGGCTACGAAGAGCTCCACGTGCTGACCGCGCCGCAGCTGGCGGCGCTAGTTGTGCGCAGTGCGGGCGCTGGTACGGATGCGTTCGCTGCGGCGCTCAGCCCGGGCGACCGGCTCGCGATGCTCGTCCAGCGGATCGACGAGCTGTCGCTTGAGCATCACGACTTTGGCGGGCGCCCGAACGCGTTGCTGGCGGGCTTCATTCGCCGAATCGACCGGTTGAAGGCTGAACTCGTGGGCGCGGCCGAATATGTCCGGTGGGCGCAGTCGCTACCGGCGGAGTCGCCCGAGGCGGCGCTCGAGCGGGAGTTCGCCGAGATCTACCAGGCGCACGAGCGGATGCTGTCCGAGCACGGCGCGCGCGATCACGGAGGCCTGATCGTCGACGCGATCTCGCTCGCGCGCAAGCAGCCCGGCCTCGCGCGGCGCTTCGAGCATCTGCTGATCGACGATGCCCAGGAGCTCGACCTGGCCGCCGCCCGGCTCGCGCTCGAGGTCGGCCAGCCGGGGCTCACCGCTGCCGGGGATCCCGACGGCGCACTCCGGCGCTTCCGGGCAGCGGGCGCGGCGCGGCTGGCGAGCTTCGAGGAGCCCAGCGCGCGGGTCGTCGAGTTGGGCTCGAGCCAGGCTTGCCCGGAGCGCGTCTGGACGGCGGCCCGCGCCGCGCTGAGCGCCGCCGGGGTCGGCGCGGGGCCGTCGCGCACGGCCGTCTCGGATGCCGGTCAGGTCGATCTGTGGCGGTGCGACAGCGACCGCTCACAGGCCCAGGCGGCGGCGGTCGACATCGAGCGGCTGCTGGCTCGAGAGGACGTCCAGCCCGGGCGGATCGCGGTGCTCGTGCCCGAGATCACGGTTGAGGGCCAGGCGGTCGCGGTCGCGCTCGAGGAGCGCGCGATCGCCCACCGGCTGGTCGGCGAGGCGGCCTTCTTCCAGCGGGCCGAGATCCGCGACGTGCTCGCCTGGCTGCGGTTGCTGGCCGATCCGACCGATGCGGCCGCCGTCGTCCGGGCGCTTGCGCGACCCCCGATCGAACTGCGCTCGGTCGACATCGCGCGCTGCACGCAGATCGCGAGGCGTCGCAAGCTCGACATGGTCGCGGCGCTCGCGGCGGCGACCGAGTCCCCCCAGGTGCCACCCGAGGCGCGCGAGCGGATCCACGGATTCCTGAAGCTCTACCGCTCCGGGATGGCGTCCGTCGACACCAGCCGGCCCGACCTCTACGTCCACCGCCTGATCGACCGGCTCGGCCTGCGCCGCCAACAGCTATTCGCCGCTCAGGCCGACGTCGTCGAGCGGCTCCGCGCGCTGGCAGCGTTCGGCGAGCTGGCGGCGGCCGCCGTCCGGCGGGCTCCGCAGATGACGCCACGCGAGTTCGCGCGCTCGATCGCCGCGGTCGCCGACTACGGTTTGCGCGAGCAGGAGGAGCCGCAGCTGTCGCGGGCCAGCGGCGTCCAGGTGCTGGCGCTCGAGGCCGCCGGCGGCCTCGACGCCGACCATGTGTACGTGCTGGGTCTCCACGCGGGGCTGGTGGGGCACGCCCCAGAGGCGATCCCCGACGCGCTGCTGTGCGAGCAGTTACCCGCTGACGACGAGCACGCCCGCGAAGCGGCGCTCGGGCAGGCGCTGTACGTCGGCTTTAGCCGCGCCCGCCGGCGCCTGGTGCTGTCCTATCCGCACAGCGACGATCGCGGCACCGCCCGCCGCCCGCTGCCGCTGCTCGAAAGCGTCCGCCAGACGCTGAATGGAACCTGGGTCGAACAGGAGGAGGAGCTGTTCGGGCCCGCCGAGGCGCTGCACTCCACCTACCGGCTGATGCGCGACGAGCTGCTTGAGGGGACGGGGCGCGCCGGGGGGCGGCTGTCGGAGCTCCGCTTCGACACCGATCTCGACGTCTCACACGCTGTCGTGCGCTACCTCGAGCTGCTCAAGCTGGCGGCGCTGATCGCGCGGCCGGAGGGCCAGAGCGTCGCCGAGTCGCTGCGCGATGTGAACTCGCGCATCCTCCAGGCGGTCACCTCGGAGCAACGCGAGATCTTCAGCTCTTCGGCGCTCGATGACTACCTGCTCGACGCCGAACGCGACGCGCGTCGGCGGGCGCAGGCGATCGTCGCCCGCGACGAGCCGTCGCTGGAGCCCTTCTTGCCACGGCGCGGCGATGGCGTCGTGCTGTCGGCGTCGGACATCGACACCTACCGCACGTGCCCGCTGAAGTACAAGTTTGCGCGCGTGTTCCGGATCCCGCAGGAGCCGACCCTGCACCAGCGGTTCGGGATCCTCGTCCACCAGGTGCTCGAGCGCTTCCACGGGGGGGATGCGGGGACGCTGCCGGAGTTGCTCGGGCTGCTGGATGGGGGTTGGCGCCGGGGCGGGTTTGGCGACTCGGAGGAGGAGCGCCAGCTGCGCGGCAAGGCGACCGCGTCGCTGACTCGATACCACGAGCGCTTCCAGTCCGAGGACGCGCAGCCGGTGTGGTTCGAGCGCTCGTTTACGTTCAAGCTCGGTCGTCATCTGCTCCGAGGCCGGGTCGACCGGGTCGACCGGCTCCCGGGCGGCGAGTACGAGCTGATCGACTACAAGACCGGCCGGCCTAAAAGTCCCGAGCAGCTCGCCGATGACGTGCAGCTGTCGCTCTACGCGGTCGGCGCGCGCGAGTCATGGCGCCTGGAGGCATCGCGGCAGGCCTACTACTACGTGCTCGACGACCAGAAGGTCGCGGTGCCGGTCGATGACGGCGACCGTGGCGATTGGGTCTGCGAGGTCGCAACCGAGGTCGCCGAGGGGATCCTCTCGCAGGGCTTTGAGCCGACGCCGTCGTTCTCGGCCTGCTCGATCTGCGACTACCGGCTCGTGTGCCCGGCCGCCGAGCGATGACGGGGCGGGCTGCCGCACGGCTCGACGGTCTTGGGACGACGATCTTCACCGAGATGACCGCGCTCGCGCAGCGCACCGGCGCGATCAACCTCGGGCAGGGCTTTCCGGACGAGGACGGTCCGGCCGATGTCATAGAGGCGGCGGTCGCCGCGCTGCGCGGCGGCGCAAACCAGTACGCGCCGCTGGGCGGGGTGCCGGCGCTGCGCGAGGCGGTGTTGGCGCACCAGCGGGAGTGGTATGGGCTGGAGCCCGAGGACGTGCAGGTGACGTTCGGCGCCACCGAGGCGATCGCCGCGTCGTTGCTGGCGCTGTGCGATCCTGGCGACGAGGTCGTGGTGCTGGAGCCGTACTACGACTCGTACGCGGCTTGCATCGCCTTCAGCGGGGCGGTGCGCAGGCCGGTCACGTTGCGACCGCCCGGCTTCGCGCTTGACCTCGACGAGCTCCGCGCGGCTGTCGGGCGGCGGGCACGGGTGATGCTGATCAACTCGCCGCACAACCCGACCGGTCGGGTCCTGGGCCGTGTGGAGCTCGAGGCGATCGCTGCCGCATGCATCGAGCACGACCTGGTGTGCGTGACCGACGAGGTGTACGAGCACCTCGTGTTCGAGGGTCAGCACATCCCACTCGCGACGTTGCCGGTGATGGCCGAACGGACGCTGACGATCTCCAGCATCGGCAAGTCGTTCTCGTTCACCGGCTGGAAGATCGGCTGGTGCTCGGGTCCAGCCGAGCTGGTGACGGCGATGCGGACGGCCAAGCAGTTTCTGACCTTCGCGGGCGGGACGCCGCTGCAGCACGCGTCCGCAGTGGCGCTGGGGCTGGAGTCTTCTGTGCTGCGCGGCCTGTGCGATGACCTGCGCGCTCGGCGCGATCTGCTGTGCGAGGGCCTAGCCGGCGCCGGCCTGAAGCCGCTGGTGCCCGCAGGCACGTACTTCATCAACGCCGACGTCGGCCGCGACGCGGTCGCGTTCTGCGCCGAGCTGCCCGACCGCTGCGGCGTCGTTGCGATCCCGACGAGCGTGTTCTACGACGATAAGGGGGCGGCGTCGACGCTGGTGCGGTTCGCGTTCTGCAAGCGGCGCGAGGTGATTGCGCAGGCGGCGCTGCGGCTCGCGGACGCCGGCCTGGGGTGAGTTCTCATGGGGTGTGGGATCTCGAGGGGGCTATAGCCACTATGAGATCCCACACCTCCGAGTGTGCCGCTGCCTTACCCCGCACCCGGCCCGTCGTCGCCGCGCTGGCGCAGGAAGCGCTGCAGGTCACGAGCGATCGTCTCGCCGGACGGCAGCGAGGTCGGCTCGTCGCCGGCCTCCTCGAGCGAGGCCTGCTCAAGTCGTTCGACGAACGCCTGCACATCCGGGTCGCTCTGTACGGCGACGTTGACCTGACGGTCGTAGTCGGCGGAGGCGGTCTCGAGCTCTGAGCCGTCGACGGCGACGCCGACAAGCCCTTCAAGCTTGCGCACCAACGCGAGCGCCGCCTTCGGATTCGGGGTCGCGGCGATGTAGTGGGGGACCGCGGCCCACAGGCTGGCGGACGGCAGGCCGGCCTGCTGGCAGGCGGCGTGCAGGATGCCGACGATCCCCGTCGGCCCCTCATACGAGGACGGCGCCAGCCCGAGCCGCGCAACCAGCGCCGGGTCCGAGCTGAGGCCGGTGACCGAAACCGGGCGCGTGTGCGGGACGTCGGCGAGGAGCGCACCGAGCGTCACCACGAGTTGCGTGCCGAGCGCCTCGGCAAGTTCGACCACGATCCTGCAGAACGTCCGCCAGCGGAATGACGGCTCGGTGCCGGCCAGCAGGATCAGGTCGCGATCGGCGCGCGGAACGTGGGCTTCATAGAGCTCGACGGCCGGCCAAACGATCTCGCGCGCCTGTCCGTCGACGAGTTTGACGCGCGGCCTGGTGGCCTGGAAGTCGTAGAACTCCTCCGGGTCGATCGTCGCGAACCGCCGGGCGTGGAGCGCCGCCCCGACGAACTGGATCGCGCTCGAGGCGGCGTCGGCGGCGTCATTCCAGCCCTTGAAAGCACAGATCAGCGCTGGCGCGCGAAGCCGATCCGGACGGTGTTCCCATTGGAGTGGCTGCATCCGACTCACCGTACATGATGGACCCATCTTGCCCGACGATTTGACCTTGGTGACGGTCAGCGCGCTTCGACCTGGACAGGACGTCAGCGGCCTGTTCGCTTGCACGCGCAAGGACCGATTAATGACCCGGACCGGCTCGGCATACCTGGCGCTCGAACTGCGTGATCGGACCGGCACCGTCCCGGCGCGCGCGTTCCAGAACGCCGACGCGCTCGCGGCACGGTTCGAGCGCGGTGACGTGGTCCGGGTCGTGGGGCGCGTCGAACGGTTTCGCGACGAGCTCGTGCTCGAGCTGTCTGAGATCTCGCGTGCCGAGTCCGAAGAGGTCGATGCCGGGCGCTTTCTGCCATCTGCGTACCGCGACCTGGACGAGCTCGACGGCTTTCTCGAGCACCTGTCGGGCGAGGTCTACGACCGCGCGTACCGGACGCTGCTGGACGGCCTGCTCGCCGACGATGTGCTGCGAGCCGCGTGGCGCCGGGCGCCGTGCAGCCGATCGGGGCACCACGCCTATCTCGGCGGGCTGCTGGAGCACACGGTCGCGGTTGCGACGCTGGCGCACGAGACCTGCCAGCTGCATCCGCGGCTGAACTCCGACCTGCTGGTGACGGCGGCAATCACCCACGACCTCGGGCGGACGAGGGAGTTCACCTACGGCGCGGAGCTCGGCCTGACCGAGGAGGGGCGGCTGCTCGGCCATCTGGTGCTAGGTGAGCAACTGTTGACCGAGCACGGTGCGCGACAGCTCGATGAGTCGCGCCGGCTGGCGCTGCTGCACTGCGTCCTCTGCCACCACGGGCCGTCCGCCGCGCCAGGAGGCCGGTTCGCGTCGGCCGAGGCGCTCGCGCTCTACCGGCTCAACGCGCTCGACGCCGCCGTCAAGGGAGCGCTCGAGCACGGGCTCGATTGACAAACGGGTTAGCGACTTACAGCGCGGATCGCGCCGCGTAGGATGCGCGGCGGCGCGGCACGGGCCTGGTGGCCCATCCGGTCTTCAAAACCGGCAGGGCGGGGAAGCCCCCCGCTTGGAAGGTTCGATTCCTTCGCCGCGTCGTGGCTGAGTTTCGCGCGACGGAACCGATCGCGCGAACTAGTCGTGGCTGTCGTGAGCGGTGATGTTCGATGATGACTGGCGCCTAGATTGCGCCGAGCGGCCGAGCGGCCGAGCAGGCGATGTACTGTCTCCGCGCAGTTGGGGCGACGATTCCTGTGCCTGTTAGCAGGGTGCGCCCTGAACTTTTCGGCCGATGCTGCCGATCTTCTGGAGATGGATTCATCACCATCGTTCAAGCGGCTGCGGCTGCGCCGAGCGGATCGCTGTTTCGTGTGCGGGCTTGAGCTCGACATCGGTCAGGAGGCTCTCTGGTATGCGGGACCGCGGGTGGTGTCGTGCGCCGGCTGCCAACTTGAGCCTCCGCTTTGTCGCCGAAGCGATCACGCTACGCGAGGCGGCCGAGGGACTAGCATCGGCACCAATGCGGCGGGTGTGCGGTTTAGCAATTTTGCTGGGTGCCCTGGTCGGCGCCGCGGGCCTGGTCGGCGCGCTCACCATCGGGCACGGTGCGATGCCGGCCGCGGCGTCGCCCGTGCCGGACCCCACGACCGCACCGGCCGGGACCACGTCCGCAGCTGTGGTGCCCGACTTCGGCAACCCCACGGGACAGTTCTATGTGCCGCCGGCCGGCCGCGCGGTCAATACCGAGCATCCCAACCACGTGGTC
>JBKQJQ010000298.1:0-4649 GCA_052147875.1 Solirubrobacteraceae bacterium
GCGAACCTCGGTCTGCCCGGCCCGCAGCGCGCCGGCGTCCTCGACCGGGATGTCGGCGATGCTCATTCCGCCGCCCGCAATCTGATGCGCGGGTTCAGCAGCGAGAAGCCGATATCGCAGACCAACGTCACGATCATGTAGACGACGCCGATCGTCAGCACGCACGCCTCGAGCATCGGAATGTCGTGCTGGTTGGCGGCGTTTAAGGTCAGCTGTCCGATGCCGTTGTAGCGAAACAGCGTCTCGACGACGACCAGCCCGCCGATCAGGTAGCCGGTCTGTGTGGCGATCACGGTGATCGTCGGCAGCAACGAGTTGCGCAGCACGTGCCGGCGGATCATCACCCCGCGCGGCAGGCCCTTCAGCGTGGCCGTCCGCGCATAGTCGGATTCGAGCGCCTCGACGGTCCCAGCGCGGGCCATTCGCGCGATGTAGCCGAACAGGACCAGCACCAGTGGGATCACCGGCAGGATCAGGTACTTCAGCTGCGTGAAGAACCCGGAGCCGGGGGGCGCCGTCGCCGTCACCGGCAGCCAGCCGAGCGCAATCGAGAACACGACCAGCAGCACGATCCCGGATACGAACTCTGGCACCGTCAGCGCCGACTGGCCGACGATCGTGATCGTGCGGTCGATCGGCTTGCCGAAGTTCAGCGCCGAGACGATGCCGCCGAGAATCCCGAGCGGGACGACGATCACGAACGCGAACACGGCGAGCTTCAGCGAGTGTCCGAGCGCGGTCGTCAGGATTGGGCCGATCGGCGCCTGATACTGGGTCGAGGTGCCCGGGAAGTGGGTGATCCAGTGCCAGTACTGGGTCAGCAGCGGCTTGTCGACGCCGAGCTGGTGATCGAGCGCTTTGACGGCGCTTGGCGCCGCCAGCGGCCCGAGGACCGAGCGCCCCGGGTCGCTGGGCAGGACCTGGCCGAGCACGAACACGATCACGCTCAACAGCCACAGCGTGATCAGCGCCAGGCCGAGCCGCTTGAGGATGAACCGGATCATGATCCCCTGCCCGGAATGGCTACCTCATGACTTGTAGGCGGTGTTCAGATACAGCTGCGCGATCGAGGTCGGGTTCAAACCGCCGACATTCGGCGTCGCGGCTGTCAGGCCGTCGATCCAGTACGGGATCACGATCGGCGTCTCGGCCAACAGCAGCATCTCGATCTTGGTCGCGATCGTCTTCTGCGTCTGGAGATCGAGCGCCGCGACGTACTGCTTGACCAGCCCGTCGTAGGTCTTGTTGTGGAACCGTGCGGCGTTCCAGGGCCCGGTCGACGTCAGCGGTGCCTCGAGGTACACGTTCGGGACGCCGCGGTCGCCGTAGTCGACGAGGCTCGTGGTTCCGTCGAGCCAATCCGAGTTTCCGTACGTCGCCTTCCCGTAGTAGAGCGACTGGCTCTCGATCTTCAGCTGGAAGTTGATCCCGGCCTTGGCGGCGTCCTCCTTGATGACCGTGGCCAGCTGCGGAATCTCCTGGTAGATCTCGGTGTACAGCGGCGCGGTGATCCCGCTCGAGTGACCAGCCGCCGCCAGCAGCGACTTGGCCATCGCGATGTCCTGCTCGCGCTGTGGCAGCGTCAGGTTCGACGATGGGAACCGCGGACCGAACGGGGTGTCGTTGGCGACGCTCCCATAGCCGCTCAGCAGCGCGGCGACCATGCCCTTGCGGTCGAGCGTGTAGGCGACCGCCTGGCGGACCCGCGCGTCGGTAAACGGCGCCTGGTCATTGCGCATCGACAGCTCGCGATGGTTGGCCGAGGCGAGCTTGATGATCTTGTAGAGGCTGGGTTGCGAGAGAATCGCCGCTGCGCCGGCGGGCACGAACTGGGCGATCACATCGACTGACTTGCCCTCGAGCGCGGTGAACATTGGCGTCTGGCTCGAGAAGAACTGGAACGACGTCCCGTCGAGCAGCGGCTTCGTGCCCCAGTAATTGGGGTTCGGAACGAACGTCGCTCCCTGACCCTGTGTGTACTTTTCCAGCTTGAAGGCCCCGGTGCCGACGAACGTGCTCTGCCACTTGCCGAAGTCGGTTCCCTTCGGAACGATGATCGCGTTGTAGTTGTCGGACGAGACGAGGTAGGGGAAGTTGCCGTTCGGCGACTCGAGGGTGAACTGGATGGTCGTCGGGTCGACCGCCTTGACGCCCGACGGGGTGAGCACGCCGGTAAAGGTCGACAGAGCGTTCGAGGCGTTCTTCGGGTCAGACAGCTGCTGGAAGGTGTAGACGACGTCGTCGGCGGTCATCGGCGCGCCGGTGCTGAACTTGACGCCGGTACGCAGCTTGAAGGTCCACACGCTGCCGTCGCCGTTGTGGCTCCAGCTGGTCGCGAGCATCGGCTGGAGCATCAACTTCAGGTTGCTGTCGAAGACCAGGAACTCGCCGGTCTGATTGAGCATCAGCAGGCCACCCGCGTCCGAAACGGTCAGCGGGTTGACGGCTGCCGCCGGCGTGACGCCGGCGACGGTCAGGTTCCCGCCGGTCTTTGGCGGCGCCGCCGCGCTGCTGGCGGCCGATGACGAGGATGATGACGAGCTTCCGCAGGCGGCCAGGATCGTGCCGAGCAGCGTCGCCGACATCCCGATCGTGCTCCCCCGCCGAAGAAACGTGCGGCGGTCGATGCGCCCGGCGACGAGCTCGTCGATGTAGTGGTTCTCGAGCTCCGAGCGCTGTACGCGAATCTCGTCGAGCTTGCGAACGTCGTGCTTATCCATGGAGTGACTTCCTTTCTATGGCGATCGATCCTGCGTCGGCCGCTGGCGCGGGATCGACGCTGAAGTCAGACGTGTGATCCATCTTGAAGGTCGTGGGAGGTGGGGAATCGGACAGCGGAACCAGCGAGCGCGCGGCGCTCAGCAGGTCGGGCAACATTTCAGCCTTGCGCTCGGACGACATCCGGCCGCTCGGCACGCACAGCGTCAGCGCCGCGACCACATGCCCCGGCGGACCGATCGGGACGGCGATGCAATGGAGCCCCAGCGCGGTCTCGTCGATGTTCTCGCCATACCCGAGCCGCCGCGTTCTGGCGAGGATCCGATGCAGGTCGCGGACGCCGCCGAGATCGCGGCCGGTCGGCGTCACCAGCGCCGAGTCCGCGTGCATCGCGGCGACGCGCTCGCGCGGCAGGTCGGCGAGCAGGACGCGGCCCGAGGCGGATGCGAACGCGGGCAAGCGGCTGCCCACCGAGGTGACAAGCCGCACGAGGTGTGTGGTTTCGACCTTCGCCACGAACAGGCTGTCGAGGCCGTCGAGCACCACTAGACAGGTGGTCTCGTTGTGACGGGACACCAGCCGTCCGGCGATCGAGTGAAAGCTGTTGGTGAGCGCCGCCGCAGGAGTGGTCCGCGCAAGCCAGGCGGTCCGAGGCCCCAACCCGAGCGTCGCCGTATTCGCATCGCGCGCGATCCACCCCCGCTCAAGCATCATCGAACAGACACGGTGTAGCGTGCTCTTCGGCGCCCCGGTCTCGCGGGCGAGTTCGGACAGCGTCAGCGTGCCATGTCCATCAAGCGCATCGAGCACGTCGAGCACCGTCGCGACACCCGCTGAGCGGACACGCGGCCGATCTACGTGAGGCTGCAGCGTGGACCTCATTTCCTCCTCGACCCACCGGCGGAACGGCGTTCAGCGGATGGATCATCCATCTTCTCTCAGACTCCGAGGCGATGTCAAGACTCGCCGGGTGCCTAATCAGCACCTAATAGAACTAATTAGATAGAGATACTACCGACAGCACGTCGTTGACCACCAGCGAGGCGTGCTCTATGTCCGAGGCGTCGGCGCCCTCGTCCGGCGTATGGCTCTCGCCCCCCTCGAGCGGCACGAACACGAGCAGCGTCGCGAACAGCGCCGCAAGGTGCTGGGCGTCGTGCCCCGAGCCCGACCAGGTCTCGGTCGCGGCGATCCCGCGTGCCTGCGCGGCCTCGAGCGCCGCGTTGGCGAGACCGCGGTCGAGCTCGACCGGCTCGCCGGCGCGCACGAGCTCGACCTCGGCCGAGACCCCGCGCCGCGCGGCGATCGCTGCCGCGTCACGGCGGATCGCGGCTTCAAGGCGGTCGAGCGAGCGGCCCGAGATCGCCCGGGCGTCGATCCCGACGCGCGCCTGCCCCGGGATCACGCTGATCGCGCCGGGCTTGATCTCGAGCGTGCCGACGGTCGCGACCGTCTCGGTTGGCTCGGCGCGGGCCGCGGCTTCGACCGCCAGGATCAGCTCGGCGGCGGCCGGCAGCGCGTCGTGGCGCGCTTCCATCGATACCTCGCCAGAATGGCCCGACCGGCCCTCGATCGTCACCCGCAAGCGCCGGGGTGCGGCGACCCGCGTGACGACACCCAGGTCGCGCAACGCCCGCCGCTGAGCGACGTGGACCTCCGCGTGGGCGAGGACGCGTTCAGGCGCCGGTTGGACCCGCGGCAGCTCGGCCAACGCCTCCAGATGGTCCGCAAGCGACTGCGCCGCCGTGATCCCCTGCGCGTCGGCCAGCTCGCTGAGCGCGCTGACCGGCAGCGATCCGACCAGCAACCGGGAACCGACCGTGCCGGCGCCGAACCGGGGCGCCTCCTCTGCAGCGCAGACGAGCAGCCCGGCGCCCGGGCCGAGGTCGTGAACGAGCTCGAGTCCCAGGACCGTGCCGAGCGCCCCGTCG
>JBKQJQ010000299.1:0-4346 GCA_052147875.1 Solirubrobacteraceae bacterium
CCTGCGTCACAAGGGCGGCTGCGCGTCACCGCGCACTGCGCAACCTCCGAAGAAAACGTCAGCCGCGAAAGCCCCGCTCAGGCGGCCAACACCCCGCGCCCGTCACCCCCAAATCAACCGGAGACCCAGTTATCTCTCTCAGACGCACGTGCCTGCCAGCCCGAGCCAGCCAACACGCGTCGCTTCCGCAACCGCGAACGACGGGCATCGCTCGAGGCGTCTGTTGCACGGTCGTTCGCTTCGCCTTACGCCCCGCGGGGTTCGAGAGCAGCAGTCCTGACGTCGTAGCCGAGCACGCACAGGGCAGAAGCCTCGTTAGGTTCTGAAACCAATGCGGTCGTCTGAAACCATGACCGTCCCGGCTCCCATGGCCGTTGTGGTGGCACCCGCGCGGGCGCTCAGGGGATGTCGCGCACCATGATCAGGTTTGTCGCGCCGGTCGTTCCCGTCCGTTGCCCGGCGGTGATCACAACTCGCGTCCCAGTTGCGAGGCTGGCGAACTCCTTAGCGGTCATAAGCGCGCGGTCGACCAGGGCGTCCACGGTGCCAGTGACGTCCATCATCTGGGGGTAGACGCCCCATTCGAGCGCGAGCTGATTCGCGACAATCTGGCTGTCGGGAAGCGCAATGATCGGGCGCCGGGAACGGTATTTGGCGCAGGCGCGGGGCGAGCCTCCCCGGGATGTCGGCACCAGCAGCACAGCCGCGTTTAGCTCATCCGCAAGTTCAACCGCGGCGTGCATCACTGCGGCAGCGGGCGTGTCCCGTATCTCGCGAGCGCGGCCGAGGATTTCGGGCACTTCTTCAGCAGCCTCGGCGATCTGCGACATCGACCGCACGGCCTCGACGGGGTAGTCGCCCACGCTCGTCTCTGCAGAGAGCATCACGGCAGAACTCCCGTCGATAACCGCATTCGCTACGTCGGTCGCCTCGGCCCGCGTTGGCTCCGGCGCATGGATCATCGACTCCAGCATCTGGGTCGCAGTGATCACCAGCTTTCCGCCCTGGGTGGCGCGATAGATCGTGTCCTTTTGCATCAGCGGAACGCGAGCCACACCGGCCTCGACGCCGTAATCACCGCGAGCCACCATCACGCCGTCGGCGACGGCCAGGATCTCATCGAGGTTCTCATACGCCTCGATCTTCTCGATCTTCGCGATCGTCCGCGCACCCGACGCATGCGAGTCCAGCAGGGTGCGAAGTTGCTGGATGTCGGCCGCCGAGCGGACGAACGACAGCGCGACGTGGTCGACGCCGAGCTCCGCAGCCACCGCGAGGTCCTGCAAGTCCTTGGCGGTGATCGCCGGCAGCTCGGGTCGCGCATATGTGACGTTGATCCCCTTCCGCGGCGCAAGCTCGCCTGCCGAGAGCGCTCGGCACACCACCTCCCCAGGTCCCGAGGACTCGACCATCAGGCGCGGCACACCATCGCCGATCACGATCTCCGAGTTCTCAGTCACAAGCCGCGGGAAATCAGGGAAGTCGACCAGCACGCGTGCGTCACCGACACCCTCACCCGTGCTCGCAAAGGTCACGATCTCCCCGGCGCGAACGACGCGCGGAGCCGTGCCAGCCGCCAACCGCAGCTTCGGTCCCTGAAGGTCAACCAAGACCGCGACCGACCGGCCGGCGCGCCCGGCCGCCGCTCGAACCTCAGCGACACGGCGACGCAGCTCATCGGGCGTGCCATGCGAACAGTTCAGCCGCGCGCAGTCGATTCCCGCCGCAATCAGAGCGTCGAGCACGCCCGCAGCATCGGTGGCGGGCCCCAACGTAGCGACGATCTTTGTTCGCCTGTTGAACATTCCCTGTCGACGATGCTAACCATGCCACCCCGGGGGCCGCGGCTCGCATCTAACACACGCTGGGCGCCGACACAACGCCATGGTCCGAAGCGATCGCTCACTTCCGCGTCCACGAACCACCAGCCACGTCATCGGTCTCAAACGCGTGGCTTGCGTGTTCTTCGTCGGCCGATCTGGGCAGCGATCGAGGAGCTGAGCCATGGCAGCCTTTACTGCGCAGATCGGTGAGACTCGCATCGAGAGCTGTCGTTTATGGATCATCGGACCCGCGCTCGGCATGGGGCATCGTGACCGCGTCGTGACGAGTCGAGCGTGACAGACTTGCTAGGTGGGCGATGTGCAAGCGGTAGAGCTCATCGAAGGCGTCCTCTGGGGCGACGTTGTCGATCACCCGCTCGATCTTGGGGGTGGGCACATGCCTTGTTGGACGATCACGACTCGAGGGTTGAGCACCTTCGGTCAGCGTGAGTTGGTCCTCACGATCGCGAACCCGGCCGAGGCAGAGCTTCCTGCGGGGATTTTCGATTTCCTCGTGACGGTCGGCAGACTTTCCGGCGAAGGCCAGCTCGTTGGATCGGGCGCCATCACCGCCTTTCAAACACCCGGGCCATTCGACTTCGGGGAATTTCTAGGAGCGGTCTATACCCCGGCGACGGTGGAACACGAGATCCGATTGCCGACCGATGCCCTGCAGGCGGTTCTCTTGAGAGACGGTGAACTCGAGATGGCTATTCGCTGCAGTTGTTGGAGGGTGTTGGCTCGGCTGGGTGAGATCGCCCGATTTTGCCCGTGGCCCTTCTGGTCAGATCCGTCACGTCCGTCCGCATATCAATCGGGGGACGCCGATCGCAGCCTTCTCTCGAAAGTGCCGCGGTTGCGCTTTGGGCGGTTGGATCTTTCCTTGGACGGGACGGAGCTGGTCGCCACGTTGGACGCGAGCGAAGCCGCACAGGTCGCTTCTGAGCTGGCCGTCCGGGACTTCGCGACCGTCGTGCCCGACCCGGACGCCACTTCACTCGCGACGTTGGTGTGGTCACCAGATCAGGTGGAACCGACAGCAATCTCTAGTGACCCAACGAGGACGACGTCCGTGTCAGCCCGATTTCTGATGATCGTCTCCGATCAGCGTCAGGATCAGGACGAGATCAGGTTCCAGGAGGACGGCTGGTCGCTCCTCGCGACCCCGACGAGGGCGTGCACACTCATCGATGCTCTGACTCAAGCCCAAGACGCCGAACTCTTTTGCGACGACCGACGGATCAGCGTCAAAGTCTTGCGGTGAGCACGCCACCGGGACAAGATCGAGAATGGCGGTTGGCCAGCGAGTGCGGCATTGCGTTTTGTCGGATCGAACGTGGCGCCGCACTCAAACTCCTTTGAAGTAGCCGATTGCAAAGCACAGATGAGCCGAGATCGGCACGCGACGAGCAGCAGCCCCACAACACCCCCGCTGAGCAGGAACCTCGGGATGGGCCTGACCACATGTGCCAGCAGCAAGCGCAGAAGCGCCGCCCAACCCGGCGGACAGCGGCTCTGCATAGGCGGCGGCCGCGGGTCGTCGGCGACGGTGAGGACGCGACCCCGACTTGCGTAAGGCGCGAGAAACGGCGTAGGTGGCCACTTCTCCCTTCACGAAGACCGAGCCATCTGGCTGGCCTGGTGCTGGCCGCTCCCCACTTCTGCTCCGGATCTCCAGCCTGCCGACGCGGCAGCCCGTTGCTGGGTTCCCGGTGGGCGACGATGCGGAAGCCGCGCAACCCGGCTCCAGCCGCGGTGGAGTGTGGCGTAGTGTCGCCGCTTCTCGTCGTCGTGGTGGTGGTCGTGGTTGCGCTAGTCGCGTTCATGGCTGGTCGGTGGTCGGTGACGCGCGGACGCCGCGCCGTGCTCGGTGAGGCCCTGGCTCGGCCGTCGGCCACTACCGGGCCCGCGCTGCCGCCACCAGAAGCGCGTCCTCCAAGGCCGTGGCGTCCGCTCCCACCGTCAGGCCCGAGAGAACCACGCCGGCCGCGACCGCAGCTCGGGTCTGACGCAGTTGCGTTGCCGGAGCCGAGCGAGCCTCGACCGCCGACACGAGCTATTAGCCGTAAGCGACTCCCGCGCAAGATCACGCGGAACGCCGCATAAGCCTGCATTTCCGCTTGCGGTGCATGGCCCGCCGAAGCGGCAGTCGTGATCCGACTGCCCCGGCGGCGACAAAGCAGAACCCACGCCGGGCTCGTTTGCCGCCAATGTCTCGCGCTCGAATTTGGGCGGTTGCGGAAGCCAGGTCCACCGCGCTTTGCGTCGTCGCCGACGACGCGTTGCTTATGTCATTGCCGCCCGTGGTCCAAAGCGCGCCTGGACGGCTTCTCGGCCCCGCGGGATACTCCCGTCATGCCCAGCCTCGGAATCGACGCGGGATGAGTCCCGCCGCCGACGGCTCTTCCGAGCTCGCCGAGGTGCGTCGCCGGCTGGCACGGCTCGAGGCCGACGAAGCCGAGCACGCGAACGCCGCCAAGGTGCAGGAGGGGCTGTACCGGATCGCCGAGCTAGCGAGCGCGG
>JBKQJQ010000300.1:0-2838 GCA_052147875.1 Solirubrobacteraceae bacterium
TACCGGCGTAGACGACGGACACACCGTGCTCCTGATGGGATGGAGAGACCGCCACCGAAAGTACGCGCGCCTCGTCCAGACCATTCGCCGACCGGTGCCAGGACTCGCCTGCATCACGGCTCACGCAGAGACCGCCGTCGAACGTGCCGACGTAGACGCGCGCCGGATCACCCGGGTCCACCACGATGCAGCGAGCACGTGCGCCGGTCAGAACGGAGTCAGGTTGGTCGGCGAGCACGGCCTCGGCGCCTTGCGGCCACTCAAGCCTAAAACGAACCACGTCGTCGCCGGCGAGCGCAAACAGAATCATCTGAGGCAGCGTAGGACGCGCCGCGCGCGCATACCATCGGCAATTGGTCGTAAGACCGAGCGGCTACCGGCACGCGGACAAGCGAGCGTCACCAACTCGCCGCGGCGCCAACGGCAAGCGTCGCTCGTACGACCACGAGGCTGTGGCTGCAGTTGGGCGTCGCGTCAGCGCAACCCCCCGAATTGATTTCGCGCTGGGCGGCGACGAAGCCTGCCGTGCCCAGGAGCGCTGGGATCCAGAGGGCGAGCGTGTGGTAGAGCAGCACTCCACTTAGAGCCACCGGCGCCGGCACGCGGTAGAGCAGAAGCGCGCCGGCCAGTCCGCCATCGAGGACACCCACCCCGCCAGGAACAGGGATCGTGTTGGCGAGGTAGCCGATCAGATACGCCAGGATCAGCGGCGCGACGGGAACCTCGTAACCCAGTGCGTAGATCGACACCCAGAGGACCGCGATGTCGCAAAGCAGATAGGCGAGGGCGCCAAGGGCAAGACGCCACCCAGGTCGCTGGATCGCGCATAACGTCGCCGCGCTCGCTCCGGCGGCGGCTCGCAGCGCGCGCGACCTCCGTGACGCTCCACCGTCTCGGGAAGTCCGGACCGCGAGGGCGAGGGCGAGGAAAAACAGAAGCACGGCCACTCCGACGCCCGCCGGAACCGCGCTGAGGGCGAGGTCTTGCGGCCCGGCGAACAATCCCGTCGCCAGACCCGCGCCCGCGATCACCAGGGCCGCCACGTTGGTCGCGCTTGTGAGCAGGAACACGACCGCGGAGCGCTCGGCCACAGCGGGCACCCCCATCCCAGCCGTGCCAGCAGCCACCCCCGGCTGCAATCCCGCCCGCACCGCCAACCGGGACCACGGCTCCGAACGCCTGCTCCGATGTCGCGACGAGCGCCGCGAAACGGCCCTCGACGTCATTAAAGATCCTCTGGAAAGCCACCACGTAGCCGATGCAAGATGCGAGCTCCAGCCCACTGCCGAGGATGACACAGCCCCATCGCGCGTGGGCGACGTGGTGGCCGACAGCCCCCAGACCCGGGATCGCCAGCACCAGCCCAGCCAACAGGATCGACAGGACAGCGGCGGTCACCAGGCCCGTGCGCAGCCGGTGTCGTTGCGAGGACGCGTTCGCACGGCCCTGTGGTTGCGAAGTCGCGTTCATGGTGCGACGCCCACCTCAAACGGCGAGCACGCCGGCCGGCCCCTGAAGGCTCGCGTACGCATATGGGTGGCGGAACGCGAACAGCGCATCGGGAGGTGCGACGGCCAGCTCGAACAGTTCACCGGTGAGCGTGTCGTGCACTGCGACGGTGACCTCGTCGGTGTCGGAGTTCCAGATCAGTCGCACGTCGATCCCGCTGGTGGTTCGGCGATCCAGCTCGCGGGTCGGTGTGTCTGGTGTGTCGTTCATCTCGTTGCTCCTAACCGGATAGACCCCACGGGAGCCGTGTTCTCATCGGTCTGCGGTTCTGCCTCGATGACCCGCTTTCGGCCGGGAATGTGACCGGCGTGTCACTTCGGCGATCATGGCGCGATGCTCACATCCGATCTGTTGGCGTTCGTGAGGGCATCGCTGCCCAAGCCACCGGCGCGCGTCCTGGAAATCGGCGCCGGGAAGGGCGAGCTTGCGCGCGAACTGCGAAACGCCGGCTACGAGGTGACCGCGATCGACCCGGCCGCCGAGCCCGACAGCGGCGTGGAGCCGATGCCGTTGCTCGAGGCCCGCGGCACCTTTAACGCCGCGGTCGCCGTCGTCTCGCTCCATCATGTCGACCCGCTGCAGGAATCGTGCGCCCATCTCTCGAGGCTGATCCAGCCGGGAGGGCAGCTGGTGATCGACGAACTCGATATCGACCGCTACGACGAGCGCGCTACCGGCTGGTGGCTCGCCCAGCGCCAGACGCTCGGAGCGGCGCATTCAGATACTGACCCCGCGCAGCTGATCGCGTACCTACGCGAACACATCCATCCGCTCGCAACGGTGTGCGCCGCACTGGACCCGTACTTCGAGATCGGACAGCCCGTCCGAGGGGCATATCTGCACCGCTGGGAGCTGCGCGCGAGCCTCGTCCAAATCGAGACTGAGCTGATCGCCGACGGTCTTCTGCCAGCCACAGGTGCGCGGCTGGTAGCGATCCGGAAGGTATGAGACCGTCCCCTCATGACCGACGCCAGGGACCCTGATCGCCTAGTGATCGTGCCCGGTGCGGTGTTGGGCGCCTTCCGGCAAACGTCGCACTGCAACGGATTCGAGCTGACCGCGCCTATCGGTACGTGGGCGGGCCCGGAGCGACCGCCTCGTCCGCGCCGAACGACCCGTCGTCCGGCTTTGGCTTGGCGTCCGAGTACATCGCGAGGCCATGGATGATCCACAGGCTGATCCCGAACACCGCGATCGACCAAAGCGGCTCAGCGGGGAGGTCGAGCAGCGCCTCGATCGCCACCAGCGAGCCGACCGCGATCCCGAAGTAACGCCCAAACCTATGGCCGTAGATCACCGATCCGGCAGCGACGAGCTCGAGGATCCCGA